>CACXDV010000223.1 GCA_902766585.1 uncultured Ruminococcus sp. | reverse complement strand
GCTGCTCTTACAGCTGACGAGATCGCTAAGGAAGCTGAGTTCTTCTGCTTCGGTACCAATGACCTTACTCAGATGACATTCGGCTTCAGCCGTGATGACAGCGGTAAGTTCCTTGAGGCTTATTATGATGCAAAGATCTTCGAGAACGATCCTTTCGCAAAGCTCGACCAGGTTGGTGTTGGTTCACTTATGAAGACAGCTCTCAAGCTCGGCAAAGAGACTCGTCCTACACTCCACTGCGGTATCTGCGGTGAGCACGGCGGCGATCCCTCATCCGTTGAGTTCTGTCATAAGATCGGTCTTGACTATGTATCATGCTCACCCTTCAGAGTTCCGATCGCACGTCTTGCTGCTGCACAGGCTGCTATTGCTGAAATGGCATAATGACCGGCTATTACCGATTGAATAAATAGACGTAAAAACTCATTCCCCCCGAAGTCATAAAATAGTGACTTCGGGGGGATTTTTTCGCGGAAATGAAATTTTGGCAACAATAGAAACAGAACGTGAACCGGTACACAAAAAATGAGCTGCGGCACCTTTGAATGCAGCAGCTCATTATTATTACTTGTTTTCAGTTTTCTATTGCATCTGTAAGCTCATTCTTGACGGAAATGTAAATATTGGCAAGACTGTCAAGATAAGCGTATTTGTCATCTGATATGCCAAGCTTCTTCTTCATGTTATCAAGGAAATTGACCTCGGTTTCATCAAGATAGCTGTTTTTCTTGAGGAGAATGATGCTTTCGATCATTATGATATTCTTCTGCTGCTTTGAGGTGAGCAGATTGAGCTGAGTAAGTACTGTGTCGATAGGTACGTCTATATCGGGCATATGATTTGGGAGCATCATTTCATGGCACATAAGAGCCATTGATTCCATTTCGTCAACTTCAAAAACATCATCTGCCATTACGGCATGAGCACAGAGCTGAAGGAATAATTCCTTTTGTTCATCATTGAACTGATTTAAAAACATAATTGCAAACCTCCAAATTTTTATTTATCGTGCTAAAGCTATTATACAGGTTTTACCACATTTCGTCAAGCTTTTATGGCAAAGATTGGTGATAATTTAAAACATTTATTAAAATTGTATGCATTGGTGCATAGATACTGCAAAAATATGTCATTGAAGACAGTTTGATTATTCAAAAATGCTGTTCATAAGCTTTTTGATCTTGCTCTGCCGAACCTCAGTAGCAACGCGGTCTATGGTAAAGCTGATATAATCACCGGCTCTTGCTCCGTCCGACATATCCTTTGTTATGGCGTATTTGCCGTTCGGCGTAAGGATATATGCAAATTTAAGGTCGGTCTTGCAGATTATAAACTGTGATTCGGGAACCTTTTCGATAATTACTGTATCTCCCTCCTTGGCGCCGGGTATCAGTATCTGGGGAAGCTTTGAAAAACGGCTCTGAGTGATCTCAACAAGAGCCATACTTCCTTCAAACCTGTCTATGATTACCTTTACCATACTTGGTTACCTCCAATATCATGCAGCCTTCGGTAGGGCAGCGTTTTCCTTTTCAAGATGTACGTTCAGACTGTCGCCGTCAGAATAAATTGTAATAGTTCCGCATTCATCGGTTCGGTAAAGTTCGGCTTTGTATTTCTGCCAGCGTTTGACAATGGGAGCATGGGGATGTCCGTAGTCATTATCCTTTCCGAGTGAGAATACGGCATATTTTGCGCCGGTAGACTTAACAAAGCTGTCTGAGGATGAAGAGGAGCTTCCATGGTGTCCGACCTTGACAACATCTGCCGACAGGTCTGTTTTTTTGTTTGAAAGCTCTTTTTCGACCAGAGTTTCAGCATCGCCCATATATAAAAAGCTTCTGTTTTTGTATCTGATCTTTATTACGGCAGAATAATTATTAAGACTTTCATATTCCTTGCTTATGGGAGCTATTATGTCAACTGTATAGGACAGCTCATCAGATGAGGTTATTTTTACGCCTGCTTTAGCGGTTTTGACCTTTTTCTTTTTGTTGCTTATGGTGTTTAGCAGATATTCATAGGTCTTTGAAGTGTTGACAGCGTTCGGCATATAGATCTGACCGATATCAAATTCCTTGATTACATCCGCAAGTCCTCCGATATGATCTGAATGGGGGTGTGTACCGACAACATAATCAATGCTTGAATATCCGAGAGATTTGATATAGGAAATGACCGCTTCGCCTCCCTCGCGTGTACCGGCGTCTATAAGGAGAGTCTTGCCATCGGGCAGTTCGATAAATTCGCTGTCACCCTGTCCGACATCAATATAGTGGCTTATCAGTGAGCCTGCTATATGTGACGGAGGAGGGCTGTTGCTTGCGGCGGATGTTTCGGAAGGCTCATCCCAGGGCAGATCATAGCCTATAAGCTCATGTGAAACCTCAAAGCCTAAAAGACCGAGAAGCAGCGCGGCAACGGCGCTAATAATTCCAATAATTTTTTTATTCATGCGGTACCTCCGTTTATTTGAATATCGGTGAATTTATCATGCTGCGCGGGGAACAGCGGGATCAGTTTCGTTGACGGGGCTTTCAGATGAGACCTCGGATGAATTGTCGGCGGGCTCAGATGAAGAGGTGAGTACTGAGGGATCGGCATCGTCATGTGTGAGCTGGCGAACAGTGCAGCCGTTGTTTTTCATAAGCTGAATAATACCCTTTTCCTTGAAGAAATGAGCTGAACCTACAACAAACATTACCTTCTTACCGCTTTCAAGGTATTCCATAGCCTTTTGAGCCATATTTTCATTGCGGTCATATTCCATCATTTTATTATAATCTTCTATAAGCGTTTGTTCTTCGGGGGAAAGCTTGCTCAGGTCATTATTAAAATCCTCATCGCTGAGTGCGCCGGTTTTCCATTTTACATATATTCTGTTAATTGAATTTGAGGCTTCGTTGAGGTAATTTTCCTGTGCGATCTGGTTGAAAAGAATGTACTGCGTTTCATCTGGAACGGAGGTAAGGAGAGCCATCTGGGATTCAACGGATTCTATTTCCAAAAGCTCCTTTCCTTCCTTTTTTGAACGGTTGATAAGGGTAGTATCAACGGCGTAATTGAAGCTGAGACCGGCATATTCAACGGCAGCCTTTTCTGCAAGGGTAGACCACATTATCGGCTTGTACATATCATAAAGCGGTGAATATGATCCTGCATCGGTGAGAAGCTTAACGGCGCTGTTATACTCATCTTCGGGAACATGATCCTTGATTGTTGTTCCGTCAGAATATACAAGCTTCTGGAGGTCGGAAATACTTGTCAAGGTGGAAAGAGATGAGGTCGCGTCACATTCAACGGCAAGCGCATCACAGCGGGCATAAGCTGTTTCAAAATAATCGGGCATTATAAGCGCGTCAGCATCACCGGCGTGGATTGAGCCCATCATATATATATTATTGCCGTTGGTATCGGTCACTTCCCATACGATAGGTGTTATTTTGCTTTCTGAGGAGCTTTTTCCGGAGCTTTCAGAGGTCTGTGAGGATTCTTCGGCTGAGGCTTGGCTTGATTCCTCCTTTGAGGATGTATCGGGGGTGCTTTCTGCACTGTTTTCCTTGACCTTGCTTTCCTCAGTTTTGCTTTCTGCCTCAGAGGATACAGTGACAGAGCTTTGAGCTTCTGAGGAAACCTTGGAGCTTTGAGTGTCTCCGTTGCCGCAGCCCGCGGTTATAATAGAAAAGCCTAAAAGCAAAGCGGTTATTATTGATATTTTTTTGCCGGATTTCATTATAATCATTCCTTATATTATTGATGTTTTTATCATACCCCATTCCAAACTAAAAGTCAACAAGAGGTGTTTATGTACAGGATGGTTTCGCATTTCTGTTAAATCAGAGATAAGGTATTTTTTTTAAAGTATTGTCGCTATTTGGAGAAAGCTGTGATATAATAAAAATAACCTTGTTATTCGGAGGAAATGATGATTAAAAAACTGTTCTCTTCTCTTCTTGTGATAATATTTGCAGCGGGAATTTTTTCCCGCTTAATGTTTCAGCAGCTCAGACACCTGCATTCAGCCGTGAGCTGATAAACCTTTATCCCTCGCAAAGCTTCCGCCTCACATTGACGGATACTAAACATGAATGCAGCTTTTCTGTGGCCGACAGCTCGGTGGCATCGGTTGACGGCAAGGGTATCGTTACAGCGAAAAGCGTCGGCATGACTGAGGTAATATGCACGCTCGGAACAGGTGAGGTTCTGAGCTGCATGGTAAATGTCAAGGAGGGCGCATCTCCTGAGAGTATTTTTCTGAGCAAAAGCAATATAACACTTTTGCCGGGGGAATATTCTGAGCTTGATGCTTCCGTGGTACCCGCCGGAGAAAATGATTTTATTTTTTATCAAAGCTCGGATGAGGATATTGCCATAGTAGACCAGGACGGTATAATAACGGCTGTCAGTCCGGGCGTAACGGTCATAACTGCAGAAAGCGAAAGCTCCGCTGTAAGCGCTTCATGTATTGTAAGGGTGCTTTCCGATTCGGGATATAATGACTTCGGCGCACAGGTCAAAGGTGTTATTTATGATGCGTCGGGTGAGTTTATGCCGAATACTGCCGTTGAAATAAAGGGAAGGCTTACAACAGAGAAGCTTACGACCGATTCACGGGGAAGGTTTCTTTTCAGAAGTATCGGAACGGGAAATTATGTCCTGACCGTCTATACGGGAGTATCCGACAGTGAAAGCGTTTCTGCCGGACTTGTCATTTCTTCGGCAGATGTACGGATATCATGTATTTGCACAGAAAACGATCTTGCCGTCCTCTACGGAGCGGGAACGGATTCGGGAAGGCTGCTGAGGGATATTGAACTTGTTCAGAACAGAGCAGAGCTTAAAACAGGAGATACATATAATATAGCACTCGTAAAAGTGCCGTCCGATGCTTCGGATGACGGAATAATGTTCAGCAGTTCTGATGCTTCTGTAGCCGAGGTCGATGACGAGGGGAGAATAACGGCACTGAGAGACGGTGCTGCAACTGTCTTTATATCCTCGTCAGACGGAAGGATAATCAAAAGATTTACTGTAGTCGTTTCTCAGTCAGGTATAGGAAAATTTGAATGGGCGCTGATACAGCTCCAGCTTTTGCTTATCATTATAGTAATTGCTCTCTATTATAAAATAAGAGCTATGAAAAAGAAGGAGGACTAAAAAATGATTTTTGCCGGAATAGTTGCGGGAGGAACAGGAAACCGAATGGGCGCAGATATACCCAAGCAGTTCCTTGACCTTGACGGAAAGCCTATCATTATACATACGGCGCAGAAATTTTTATCGCATCCTTTAGTTGATAAGCTTATTATAGGCGTTCACCCCGACTGGACAGAGCATATGGAGGAGCTTAACAGAAAATATTTAAACTCTGCCGCGCTTATTACTCCGGGCGGTGCGGAAAGAAATGATACTATAGTAAGGATAATCCGCTGTGCCTTCGCAAACGGCGGGGAGATGGAGGATATCCTTCTTACACATGATGCTGTTCGTCCGTTCGTTACGGAAAGAATGATAACAGACAGCATTAACGCTATGGATACCTGTGAGATATGCACAACTGCTGTTCCGGCAACGGATACGATAGTTGTTTCGGAGGACGGAGAGAGCGTTTCCGACTTTCCTCTGAGAAAGACTATGTTCTGTGTGCAGACTCCGCAGACATTCAGAATGCAGCGCTTTCTTGAGATGCTTTCTCTTGTGCCGGAGGAGGAAAGAGCATTGATAACTGATGCCTGCAAGCTGTTCCATATGAACGGGATTACGGTCAGACTTATTAAAGGTGATGCGTCAAATATCAAAATTACCTATCCCTCGGACTTGAAGAAATGTTGATTTTGAAATTTGATTGTTAAAACTATAACGTATTTTTCGCTTTTTAATTATTATTTGTGCATATTGCTATTAATCAAAAAATAGCAATATGCATAATTTTTTTAATAATGGATTATTTATTCAGACAGAAATCCTGATTTTTATCGTTAATAATACCAAATTAAAAATGATTTGTTTGTGAGAAAACACGAAAGATAATTCTTTATAGTAATTAAAATTGAGTTTAAACTGCACAAAAAAGCTTGCAGACGACAGAATAAGACTTTACAATAACACTGAAAAAATGATAATATATAGTCAATGAGGATAGGAAAATATAAAAATGCTTTGCTGTGCCCGGCAGTCAGGTACATCAGAGCAGAAGCGCTTTTACGGAACCTGTTGAATACGAAATGGTTGCGTTTTTTTGTATGTATTCAGCATTTGAGAGGTGCTTCAAAGCGAAGGGGTATTTTCCGATCTGAAGGTCAAAAAATATGAAAAAACGAATGGAGCGTGATTATTGATGAACAAAACAGCACAGAACAGCCGCTTTGGCATTGGCAAAAAGATCGCCAGTGCGTTTCTGTCGGCTGCAATGCTGGCAACGTCCCTCACAGGTCTCGGAGGAGTTCTGACAGCTTCGACTCCCGTTGATGCTGCAGCTTCCGATTACGGACTGATGGACACTTGCCAGGAGGGCGTTATCCTGCATGCATGGCAGTGGTCTTTCAACAACATCAAGGACAACATGGCAAGAATCGCAGAGGCAGGATATACCTCAGTTCAGACTTCCGTTATCCAGCAGGCTAAGGAAGGCACAAAGGGTAAGGGCAACAACGTATGGTGGCTTTATTATCAG
>CACXDV010000222.1 GCA_902766585.1 uncultured Ruminococcus sp. | reverse complement strand
GCTCTTTCATCCGTTCAGTTCTGGCAGACTGAAAAAATGGTTCGTGACCGTGATGACAAGCCCGAATATAAGACAAAGATGAATATTGCGCTTGCATTTTCAAATAAGGTCTCAGTGGCAGAATACTATCACAATTCATCATGGCTCGAATATGGCGGTGCGCCGGAAAAGGCTGTCAGAAATGCCTTTGTGTATTCCATAGACAATTATCTCAAATCAAACGCGAAATATACAAAGAATGAGGCTAAGATAAGCATTGATGATATAAAGGACTGTCTTGTTATTGTTATATCGTCATTTTCGAGTGTCACTTCTTATGAGAACCAGACAAAGAAGGCAATTACAAATAAGGGCATACAGGATGCCATGACAGAATATCTCCGTCATCAGTTAGAGGTCTATTTCATTGAGAATAAGCTTGATGCAGAAAAGATAGCGGCTCAGGTGCTGATAAATAAGAGAAGCCGTGAAAGCGCTGAAAAAACGAGACTCAATATAAAGAAAACTCTTGCCGGAAATATGGATATGACCGGAAGAGTAGCAAAGTTTGTAGATTGCCGTTCAAAGGACAAGAATGAAAGAGAGCTTTTCATTGTGGAGGGTGATTCTGCGCTCGGTGCCTGCAAGCAGGCGAGAAATCCCGATTTTCAGGCAATAATGCCGATCAGGGGAAAGATACTCAACTGTCTTAAGGCTGATTATAATAAGATCTTCAAAAGCGAGATAATAACTGATCTTCTTAAGGTGCTCGGCTGCGGAGTTGAGGTGAAATCAAAGGCAAATAAGGATCTTGCTACCTTTGATTTAGATCAGCTTCGTTGGAATAAGATCATTTTCTGTACAGATGCTGATGTTGACGGATTCCATATCAGGACACTGCTTCTTACAATGATATACCGTCTTGCACCGACGCTGATACGCGAAGGAAAGGTATATATAGCCGAATCACCGCTTTATGAGATAAGCTCAAAGGAAAAGGTGTACTTTGCATATACCGAGGCGGAAAAGGAGCAGTTTATAAATGAGATAGGCGATCAGAAATTCACCGTACAGCGTTAAAAGGGACTTGGTGAAAATGAGCCTGATATGATGAGCCTTACAACAATGAATCCTGCAACGCGCAGGCTTATAAAAATAATGCCGGAGGATGCAGCACTTACAAGTGAAATGTTCGATATACTTTTAGGTGATAATCTGGCAGTAAGAAGAGAATACATCGTGGAAAACGGAGCAGATTATATTGAAGCTGCAGATGTTTCCTGAAAAAATATAAATAGAATCGCTTATACAGTCAATCTGTTCGGACAGATCGGCTGTATGGCTTTATAGGAGAAGGGACAAAATGGCAAGAAAAAAGACACCGAAGAAGCCCTCGGCTGCTCCGAAGCTGCAGGGCTATATAGCCGGTGCGGGCGAGGTAGTCGAGGAAAAAATAGTATCCGCGCTTAAGGGCAATTTCATGCCCTATGCAATGAGTATAATTCTCAGCCGTGCTATTCCTGAGATCGACGGCTTTAAGCCCTCACACCGCAAGCTGCTTTATACCATGTATAAAATGGGACTGCTTGGTTCAACAAGGACAAAGTCGGCAAATATTGTCGGTCAGACTATGAGACTGAATCCTCATGGAGATGCTGCTATATACGATACTATGGTACGTCTTAGCAGAGGCTATGAGGCGCTGCTTCATCCCTTTGTTGATTCCAAGGGGAATTTCGGAAAATTCTACAGCCGTGATATGGCATGGGCAGCGTCAAGATATACAGAGGCAAAGCTTGATCCGATATGTAATGAGCTTTTCCGAGATATAGACAAGGATACAGTGGATTTTGCCGATAACTATGACAATACGATGAAGGAGCCTGCGCTGCTTCCCGCCGCATTTCCGAGTGTACTTGTAAATGCCAATACGGGTATCGCGGTAGGCATGGCAAGTTCTATATGCTCCTTCAATTTAGCGGAGGTCTGCCGCACGACTATAGAGCTTCTCAAGGATCCGAAGCATGATATAATGTCAACTCTTATAGCTCCTGATTTTACGGGAGGCGCACAGATCATATATGATAAAAAGGCGATCGAAAGCGTATATGAAACAGGCAGAGGAAGTATCCGTCTTAGAGGACGCTATACATATGATAAATATGCAAATTGTATAGATATCCTGTCTATACCGCAGACAACGACCTGTGAGGCTGTCATTGAGAAGGTAATAGAACTTGTCAAGGCGGGCAAGATAAAGGATATAGCCGATATCAGAGATGAAACGGGTATTGACGGACTTAAGATAACCATTGATCTTAAGCGTAATGTCAACCCCGAAAAGCTTATGTCAAAGCTTTACAAGATGACAACGCTTGAGGATTCCTTCTCCTGCAATTTCAATGTACTTATAGCAGGAACCCCAAGAGTACTCGGAGTCAGGGAACTGCTCAATGAATGGTCTGCATTCCGTATAGAATGTGTAAAGCGCAGAACCTATTATGACCTTCACAAGAAGCAGGATAAGCTTCATCTTCTCCGCGGTCTTGAGAAGATACTTCTTGATATAGATAAGGCGATAAAGATCATAAGGGGTACTGAGGAAGAAGCAATGGTAGTACCCAATCTTATGAAGGGCTTTGATATTGATGAGATACAGGCTGAATATGTTGCAGAGATAAAGCTCCGTCATCTGAACAGGGAATACATTTTAAAGAGGACAGAGGACATTTCACAGCTTGAAAAGGAAATTGCCGAGCTTGAAGCTGTTCTTGCAAGCAAGACAAAAATCAAGAATATAATTATCCGTGAGCTTTCTGAAATTGCCGAAAAATACGGTCAGCCCAGAAAAAGCATGATCATATATGCTGATGAGATAGATGATGAAGATATAATACAGGAGGTTCCTGATTATCCGGTAAATCTGTTTTTCAGCAAGGAGGGATATTTCAAGAAGATCACTCCGCAGTCGCTGAGAATGAGCGGAGAGCATAAGCTCAAGGAGGGTGACGAGATCACTCAGCATATTGAATCCGCAAATAATACCGATCTTATTTTCTTCTCCGATATGGCGAAGGCATATAAGGCAAAGGCATCTGATTTTGCCGATACAAAGACAAGTGTTCTCGGAGATTATATTCCCTCTAAGCTTGGCTTTGATAATGGCGAGAATGCTGTGTATATGATAGCTGCAAAGGATTACAGCGGTTATGTATTCTTTGTATTTGAAAGCGGAAAGGTTGCAAAGGTACCTCTTGAATCCTATGCAACAAAAACCAACCGCAAGAAGCTTACAGGGGCTTATTCCGATAAGGAAAAACTTGCAGCAATATGCTATGTGCCTGATGATGAAAGCGATATAGTTATTCTTTCGACCTCCGGCAGAGCGCTTGTTGTCCGTTCGGGAGAGCTTCTTGCAAAGACGACGAGGACAACACAGGGTGTTGCCGTTATGAAGCAGAAAAGGGGACACAGAGTTATTTCTGCAAGACTGCTTACGGATGGAGTTTTGTCCGATCCGGAAAGATACAGAGCTAAATCGCTCCCCTCTATGGGACAGTTTCCACGCTCCAAGGAGGGGGAGCAAATGAGCTTCAGTGATACATGATAGTATCTTGACAGAATTATTTTATTTTAAACGGCTCTCACTGAAGAAACCGTTTGCTTATATTATATGCAAAAAATATTTTTTAATGAGAAAAACTTATTTAAAATCTATAATTCTTTAAATAAAGCACTTGATTTTCTCTTTGCTATGTGTTATATTATTGGGGTATGTTAAGGAAAATCGAATGGAGGATTATACATAATGGGAATCTGGGAAATCGTGGTCGGAATACTTGTGCTTATTCTTTCTATAGTAATGGTTATCGTTATCATTCTGCAGGAAGGTCATCAGGCTGGTCTTGGTACTGTTACAGGCGGTGCTGATTCATTCCTTTCAAGAGGAAAGGCAAGAACTGCTGATGCTATTTTTGCGAGAATAACAAAGTATTGTGCGATTACCTTCTTTGTTCTTGTTGTTCTTCTTAATGCGCTTTCATTTTTCGGAATAAGCGGTGATAAGGTCGATGCTCAGGATACAGGAAGCACTGTAAGCGAGGTAAGCACAGCTTCTTCCGAAAACTCAGCAGAGGCATCCAATTCCGAAAGCTCAGCTGAGGAGTCAAAGTCTGAAAGTTCAGCTGAGGAATCAAAGTCCGAAAGCTCAGCTGAGGAATCAAAGTCTGAAAGCTCAGCTGAGGAATCAAAGTCTGAAAGTTCAGCTGAGGAATCAAAGTCTGAGAGTTCAGCTGAGGAATCAAAGTCTGAAAGCTCAGCCGAGGAATCAAAGTCTGAAAGCTCAGCAGAATAATACGAACAAGGAAATCATATCTACGGTTAAACGGCATCTCCACATTATCTCGATGGAGATGCCTATTTTTTAAGGTGGTATTCTTATGGAAATTCCGGAAAGCGTAAAAAAAATAATACGCACCCTGGAGTCATCAGGCTGCAGCGCATATGCTGTCGGTGGATGCGTAAGGGATAAAATGATGGGAATTGAACCGCATGACTGGGATCTTTGTACCTCCGCCTTGCCGGAACAGGTTCTTTCCGCGCTCGGAAGTCATAATGTTATAGAAAGCGGATTAAAGCATGGTACTGTTACGGTAAAGGTTGACGGACAGCTTTATGAAATAACTACATTCCGCACAGACGGAGAGTATCTTGATAACCGCCGTCCGGAGAGTGTGACCTTTGTAACTTCGGTAGAGGATGATCTGTCAAGAAGGGATTTCACTATCAATGCCATGGCATATAATCCGAAAGACGGTTTGATTGACCTTTTCGGCGGAATGGATGATATCTCTTCAAAGACAATACGCTGTGTCGGAGATGCGGAAAAGAGATTTGAAGAAGATGCGCTCAGGATATTGAGAGCCTTGCGTTTTTCATCGAGGCTTGGCTTTGAGATAGAGCCCGGAACCTTGGAGGCTGCAAAGAAAAAGGCGTACCTGCTGAAAAATATATCTGCCGAAAGGATAGCATCAGAGCTTCTTATGATTCTTGACGGAGAATATGCGCCGAGGGTGCTTATTGATCAGACAGAGATACTCAGTGTTATTTTGCCAGAAATAAAGGCAATGATAGGCTTTTTGCAGTATAATCCTCATCATATTTATGATGTTTGGCAGCATACAGTAAAGGTCGTTGAATACTCTCCTCACGGTAAGGTATACCGTCTTGCTGCGCTTATGCATGATATAGGGAAGCCCGACTGCTTCACAAGGGACGAAAAGGGAATAGGTCATTTTCACGGACATCCCGAGTTAAGCGCAGAAATGGCAGTAAAAATAATGAAAAGACTCAAGCTGGATAATAATACTATTTCCGAGGTCAGAGAGATCATCCTGTACCACGACAGAAGACCTCCCGCCGATAAAAAGGGTGTAAGAAAATTCATTTCCGGTGTGGGAAAGGACAGATATCTTTCTATTCTCCGGCTTAAAAGGGCAGATGCAAAGGCTCAGAATCCTGCTATGCTTGAGGATAAGCTTCATTATATTGATGAGCTGGAGAGGATATGCGAGGAGCTTACGGAAAACGGTGAGGAATTCAGTCTGCGAACCTTAAAAATAAACGGAAAAGACCTGATATCAATAGGTATCAGCGAAGGCAGACAGATAGGTACAGTTCTTCATTATCTTCTTGATCTTGTGGTTGAGGGAACGGTTGAAAATGACCATGAAGTACTGATGCAGGAAGCAAAAAAATATGCAGCTACTCATAATTGAAAAGAAAGGAACACAATGGAATATAAATTAAATCTTGGCAGTTGGAACAGTGTTTTTGCAGTTCCGAGTGATATAGTTGATAAGCATCTGAAATTAGCGGGCGCGGTTCAGCTCAAGGTACTGCTTTGGGTACTGCGTCATGCAGGTGACGGATTTACTGTAGAGGATATTGCATCTGCGCTGATGATGCAGCCGGCGGATGTCAGAGACAGTATGCTATATTGGACAGAAACAGGGGTGATCTGTATTGACAGCGGAATGATCTCTCCGTCTGAGCCGACTGTAACCGTGACAGAGAAAAAAGAGGAAGCGGAGAAGGAAGAACCTGTCACCTCTGAAAAAGCAGAAGAAAAAGAGCCTGAGAAAAAGAGATCCGGGAAGGTATTATCAAAACCTGTAAAGCCTGATTTCAAATATCTTACAAAGCGTATGGCGGAAAATGAAAATATAGCCTTTCTGATGAAGACAGCAGATGAGATATTCGGCAGGATAACAAGTGACAATGAAAAGGCTGTTTTACTGATGATACTTGAAAGCTTTGGTCTGCCCGAAGAGGTAATAATAATGCTTTTGAGGTATACGGCAGAGATCGGAAAATGCAATATCAGGTATATAGAAAAAACTGCAATGAACTGGGCAGATGATGAGATAAATACCGTCATGCTTGCTGATCAGAGGATAAAGCAGCTTACCGAGGGAAAAAATGCTGCATACAGGATACAGAATATTTTAGGTACAGAAAAACATTCTCCTACGGATAAGGAAATACGATCAGCGCAAAGATGGATACAAGAGTGGAAATTTTCGGATGAGATGATAAGACGGGCTTATGAGATATGTATTGACAGCAAAACAAAATATATTCCCGGATATGTTGATTCTATTCTCGAACGCTGGAATAATTCAGGAATAAGTACGCTCGAGCAGGTTGAAGCCGAGAAAATCAAAGCCTCCAAAAAGAAAAAGAATACCGGAGGTTATGAAGCGACCTATGACATCAGCGCTTATGAAAGTACCAGCGTAATAGACGAAGAGGAGGATTGATCATGGGATACGGTGCAGATGTATTTCACGAAGCAGAGACAATAATCAACCTCAGAAGGCTCAGGGCAGAGGACGAGCTTGAGAAAAGACGCGAGCTTTTGTATAAGGACTGTCCGAGAGCGAAAGCGATAGAATATGAACTGGCAGGAATTTTTGTTCAGGTAGGGAAAAGGGTTATCAGCGGTATTGAAGTCCGTAAAAACCTTGATGAGCTGAAGAATAAAAGCCTTGCCCTTCAGGAAGAACTTAAAGGTATTCTCAGCGAGAGAAAGCTTCCGGAGAATTATCTTGAGGAATGGTACAAATGTGAGGAATGTAAGGACACAGGCTTTATAGACGGATATATGTGCAAGTGCCTGAAGAATACCATGAAGCAGTTAGCCTATGACAGACTTAATCAGGCTTCACCGCTTAAGCTTTGCAGCTTTGACAGCTTTAAATGTGAGTATTATTCTGATACGCCCTTAAAGGGTACGGGAAAGGTTCCGCGCAAAAATATGGAATCTGTTCTGAGATTCTGTGTTAAGTATGCTGATAATTTTTCCGAGGAATCACGCAGTCTGTTGTTTCAAGGAGGTCCCGGTCTCGGAAAGACACATCTTTCTCTTGCAATTGCGGGAACGGTCATAGAGAAGGGATATGGCGTTATATATGTTTCATCTCCCGATATTTTCACACGTCTTGAAAATGAACGTTTCAGGGGTGGCTTTGAGGAAAAGGGTTCGACAGATGCTCTTCTGTGCGAATGTGACCTCCTGATACTCGATGATATGGGAACAGAATATCTGTCAAAGTTTACATCATCGGAGCTGTATAATATACTTAATTCACGTTTATTAAGGCAGAAGCCAACTATCATAAGCACAAATCTTACGCTTGATGAAATGCAGCAGATGTACGGCACCCGTATAGTTTCCAGAATAATCGGAATGCTTGACAGGGTAGAATTTATAGGCACTGATATAAGACAGGTCAGAAGAATAAATAAAAATTGATACAGGAGGAATTGTTATGGCAGTAATAATCACAGCAGACAGCACATGCGATCTCAGCAAGGAGCTGAAAAAGAAGTATAATGTAATCTATACCCCGCTTCATATTGTTCTCGGAGAGAAGAGCTATGATGACGGAGTAAATATCACTCCGCCGGAGATATACAAGAATTTTGAGGCTACCGGAAATCTTCCCAAGACAGCGGCGGTAAATGTAGGGGAGTATATTGATTTTTTCAAGCCCTTTGTTGACAGGGGAGACAGTGTTGTTCATATCAATCTCGGTTCAGCTCTTTCATCATCCTATCAGAATGCCTGTACAGCGGCTCTTGAACTGGAAAATGTATATCCTGTAGATTCCTGCAATCTGTCAACAGGCTCCGGACATCTGGTTATTGAAGCTGCCAAAATGGCTCTTAAGGGTATGGAGGCAAAGGAAATATCCGATAATCTTAAAAAAATGACAAAAAAGGTACATTCAAGCTTTATTATTGATAAGCTGAATTATCTTCGCGCAGGCGGAAGATGCTCTGCTCTGGCAATGCTCGGAGCAAATCTTCTTCAGCTCAAGCCCTGCATTGAGGTAGTAAATGATGACGGCTCAATGATAGTAGGGAAAAAATACAGAGGCAAGCTTGATAATGTTCTTTTGCAGTATGTTGACGATAAGCTTTCTCTTTATGATAATATACGCAGGGATAAGATATTTATTACTCATGCAGGCATAGGAGACGATCATGTAAAGGTCGTATATGACCATATTAAGTCAAAGGGATATTTTGAAAATATATATATCACAAAAGCAAGCTGTACCATTTCCTCTCACTGTGGTCCGGGTACGCTTGGGATCTTGTTTATGACAGAGTGATATTATTTTTAATTAAAAATAAAGGAGGGATATAATGAATAATGAATTGAATGAAATAGTGCTTTCGGTTCTGGAAAAACAGGATAAGCCTGTTGACAGAAGGGATTTGCAGATAATGTGTGATGCTCCCGAAACTGAGGAGTTCAACAATGCGCTGTCTTATCTTAAAGCAAAGGGCAGGATAATTATTGAAAGAAAAAAGGTCGGACTTCCGTCAACTATGGGCTATTTGCCGGCAACTATATTAAGATGCGCCAAGGGTTTTTGCTTTGCGGAACCGCATGAAGGGTTGACTGAGGATCTGTTTATTCGCGCATCGGCTTCAAAGGGGGCTATGCCGGGTGATATTGTCATGCTCAAGAATATCACAGCAGGAGAAAAAGGCTTTTCCGCCGATGTTTCCGAGATACTGTCAAAGGGTAACAGAGTGATCACCGGAAAGGTTGACCGTCCCGAAAGTAAATTCGGAAAGGCATTTCTGGTGCCGGACGAAGGCTTTTCGTATCCGATAAAAATAGTTAAGGGCGGAGAGCTTAAAAGCAAGCGCGGAGATAAGGTCAAGGCATCCGTATATTACGATCAGAAAGAAAAAAACGTTTATGCAAGGGTAATAAAGGTATACGGAAGGAGCAATTCAGCAAAGATTTGTTCCGATGCAATAATCGACAGCTACGGCATACCGACGAAGTTTCCGGTGCCTGTCAAGCATGAAGCGGCAATAAAGGCAGCTCAGCCTATCACGGAGGAGGAGCTTTCACGCAGACTTGATTTGACAGATGAGCCGATATTCACGATCGACGGAGCAGATGCAAAGGATCTTGATGATGCCGTAAGTATTAAGAAGCTTGAAAACGGATGGGAGCTTGGTGTACATATTGCCGATGTATCTCATTTTGTTACAAGCGGGAGCAAGCTTGATGAGGAAGCAAGACAAAGGGGAACCTCTGTTTATTTTGCAGACAGAGTTATTCCAATGCTGCCTGTGGAATTGTCAAACGGCTGCTGTTCGCTGAATGCGGGAACGAAGAAGCTGACCTTTTCAGCAATAATGAGACTTGATGAAAAAGCTGATCTGATCGATTACCGCTTTGAAAAAAGTGTTATCGTGTCGAAGGTAAGAGGTGTATACAGCGAAGTAAATGCCATTTTTGACGGTACGGCAACGCAGGAGATAATTGATAAATATGCGCCTGTGGCTGAGGGACTCAGAGCAGGCAGGGAGCTTGCAGAACTTTTGAAGCAAAGATCGCACCGCAGGGGTGAGCTTGAGATACAGACAACTGAGCTGCGCTTTGTTCTTGATGAAAACGGAGTATGTATAGGAGTAGCACAGCGTCAGCAGGGTGAAGCTGAGGAGCTTATTGAGCAGTTTATGATAACTGCAAATAATGCAGCGGCGCTTTATGCAAAAAGTGCGGGTATTCCGTTTGTATACAGAGTACATGAACCGCCTGATGAAGAAAAGCTGTATTCGCTTTCTGAGCTTGCTGCAGCCTGCGGATTGCCGACAAGAAGGATAAAGGAGGGTGTGCGTCCGAGTGACTTTGCAGCTCTTATTGAAAGCGCCCGTGATACTAAATATGCAAGGCTTATTTCCATGCAGGTGCTCAGAACAATGTCAAAGGCAAGATATGATCCGCGTCCGTTGGGACATTTCGGATTGTCATTGACTGATTATTGTCACTTCACATCACCGATCAGAAGATATCCGGATACATCGATCCACCGTATCCTTACCGATCTTATAAGAGGGGTACCTGTCGATAAGATAAAGGCAAAATATGAGGAATTTGCATCTGATTCGGCAAAGCTTTCCTCAGAGTATGAGATCAGAGCCGTAAAAGCCGAGCGTGATGCCGAAAAATGCTATGCAGCCGAATATATGCTTTCCCATATAGGAGATAAATATATGGGTGTTGTTGCAGGCGTGACGGTCAAGGGAATATTTGTAATGATACCGGAAGGAATAGAGGGCTTTATTGACCTGCTTTCTCTTCCTGATACACAGTATGAATTTGACGGCAAAACCACTATAACCGACAGAAAAAGCGGAAATAAGTATTCTATCGGTGACGAAGTATGTATTGAGGTTTCATCTGCGGATGTATCCTCTGGTACGGTCGATTTTGTTTTTGCTGAAAATAACGAATAAAAGGACAGTGAGTATATCCGTTTTTTCGGATATACTCTTAGCTTTAAGAGGTGATGAGATGTATTATACCGATGTCGGTCTTATCACGGCAAATGCGGATGAAATAGAGATAAATCCCCGTGAGCTTGCATTAAGACTTGGTACAGACAGAGAATATGATAACGAGACACTTGAGCTGTGCCGTAAAAGGCTTATGGGTGTACTGAGCTATAAGTGTACATTTATAAAGACAGCAGTAAGCTTTTATCAGGAGCCTACTCTTGGTTTCAGCAATGTTATCTTAAACAGCAAAAGTCTGTGGAAAAACCTTTATCCGTGCAAAGAGGCGTTTATAATTGCTTCGACAGCCGGAATAGGTGTTGACAGGCTTTTATCAAGACTTAAAATAGAATCCTTAGCGGAATATTATATGACAGATGCATTAGCGTCTGCTGCGATAGAAAGCTTTATGGATAATGCATGTAACAGGATATCGGAGAATGTAAGCTGTGTTCCGAGATTCAGTCCGGGATACGGAGATCTGACGCTTAAGATCCAGCCTTCTGTACTTGAAAGACTTAATGCGTATACGGTACTTGGTATAACGCTTGATTCATCACTTCTTATGACACCGGCAAAATCAATTACTGCAATAATGGGGATAAAAGACAATGAAAAAAATAACTGACCTGATAAAAGAAAGAAGAGTATATTTTGACGGAGGAACAGGCACAGTTCTGCAAAGTATGGGACTTCCCGCAGGGCAGGCACCTGAGCTGTGGAACATAACCGAGCCGGACAGGATAATTTCACTGCACAATATGTATTTTGATGCAGGTGCGAATATAGTTAAAACAAATACCTTTGGAGTAAACAGGGCAAAATTTGAAAATTACCGTGAATTGATAGAAGCCGGTATATCATGTGCAAGAAAGGCTGCAGAAGGACGTAAGGATGCCTATGTTGCCTTTGATATGGGACCGACCGGACAGCTTCTTGAGCCTCTCGGACCTTTGAAGTTTGAGGAAGCTGTATCAATTTTTGCGGATAATATAAAGGCGGCAGCGGGAAAGGGAGCAGACCTTGTACTCATAGAGACAATGAATGACAGCTATGAGACAAAGGCTGCAGTTCTTGCGGCAAAGGAAAACTGTGACCTTCCTGTTTTTGTTACGAATGTATATGATTCCACAGGCAAGCTTATGACGGGAGCTGATCCCGAGGCAATGATAGCAATGCTTGAGGGGCTGCGTGTTGATGCGATCGGAATGAACTGTTCGTTGGGGCCAGATATAATGCTTCCTATCGTAAGCAGATTCAAAAAATATTCCTCACTTCCTGTCATAGTGAATCCGAATGCCGGTCTGCCAGAGGTAAAGGACGGAAAAACCGTATTCAATATAGATGCGGAAGCCTTTTCGGATTATATGGTAAGGATAGCAGAGGAGGGCGGAATGATACTTGGCGGCTGCTGCGGAACTAATCCGGAGTATATATCAAAGGTCGTTTCAAAGACAGCTTCCATGCCATACGAAATGCCTGAAAAGAAGAATTATACCTGTGTTTCCTCTTATACCCATGCTGTGTTTATAGATAAGCAGCCTGTACTGATAGGTGAGAGGATCAACCCGACAGGAAAATCAAAGCTTAAGGCTGCTCTTAGAAATGATGACCTGAATTATATACTTAATGAAGGTATTCGTCAGACCGATGCAGGAGTTCATATTCTTGATGTCAATGTCGGACTTCCCGAAATAGATGAAGCGGCAATGCTTGTAAAATGTGTATGCGCTTTGCAGGGAGTGACAGATCTTCCGTTACAGCTTGACAGTACAAATTTTGATGCTATGGAAAAGGCTATGAGAGTCTATAACGGCAAGCCGCTCGTTAATTCGGTAAACGGAACAGGGGAGAGTATGTCTCATGTTTTCCCGCTGGTACAAAAATACGGAGGCGGAATTATTGCCTTGACTATTGATGAAGCGGGCATACCTGAAACATCGGAGGGCAGAGCTGCTATTGCTCAGAGGATAATCGACCGTGCAGCGGAATACGGTATTGAAAAAAAGGATATTATAGTTGATCCGCTTGCTTTGACTGTTTCATCAAATCCGGAGAGTGCTGTAATTACACTCGAAGCTGTTAAGAAAATAAGAGAGCTTGGAGTAAAGACAAGTCTTGGAATTTCAAATATATCCTTTGGCTTGCCTCAGAGGGAGATAATCACATCCACCTTCTATGCAAATGCTTTGCAGAGCGGACTCAACTGTGCGATAATGAATCCTTTTTCACAGGCAATGATGCAGGTATATTATGCTTTCCGTGCATTATATATGCTTGACAGCGGCTGTACGGATTATATAGCATTTGCATCTGCTGAGGGTGCAGCAGCTCCCGTAAGCAGTGCGCCGGCTGAAACAACGCTTCATTCTTCTATAGTCAAGGGGCTTAAGGATATTGCAGTGATACATACTTCCGAGCTGCTGAAAAATACTGCACCGCTTGAAATAATCAATGATCATATAATACCGGCGCTCAATGAGATAGGCTCAGCCTTTGAGCAGAAAAAGGCATATCTGCCGCAGCTTCTTATGAGTGCTGATGCCGCATCCGCTGCTTTTGAGGAGGTAAAAAAGCATATACCCCTGGAGCAGTCCGACAGCAGCAAGGCGATCGTGCTTGCTACGGTTAAGGGAGATATACATGATATCGGAAAGAATATCGTAAAAGTACTTATGGAAAGCTACGGCTTTACGGTATATGATCTCGGACGTGATGTTCCTCCTGAAAGGATAGTTGAATGTGCAGTCGAACATTCCTGCAAGCTTGTAGGTCTGAGTGCGCTTATGACTACAACAGTTCCTTCAATGGCAGAAACAATAAAGCTTCTGAATGAGACGGATCCTTCGATAAAGGTAATGGTCGGAGGGGCTGTTCTCAATCAGGAATATGCCGATATGATAGGAGCAGATTTTTACGGAGCCGATGCAATGGACAGTGTGCGCTATGCAGAGGGCTTTTATAAAAACTAAAATCATTTTTTAAGATATAACTGCATAATCATTAACATCCGGAACAAAAAACCGTTAAGGAGCGTTAATGAATATGAAAAGAATAATCAGCACATCCCATTTCGGAAAGCTTCCTTCAGAGCTTACGGGTTTAGGAAGAAAACCTTTGTTTCTGATATTTGTGTTACTGTTTATAGCGGGTATAGCCTTCGGAGCCTTTGCGGGGCGGTGTGCTGATGAAGAATTGATGAAAAGGCTGGATATAATATTCCTTACTGATCACAAGGCGCGCTGTACACAGGGAATGGCTGATGCATTCATAGCATCGTTTGCATCGGCATTTATATTTCTGCTGATTCTGTTCTTATCCGGACTGTCATTATGGGGAAGCTGTGTAAGTGCATTTATACCGTTTATAAAGGGCTATGGCTATGGACTGAGCATAGGCTGTCTTTATATTAAATACGGCATCAGCGGGATACTTTATAATTTGCTGGTCATCCTTCCGGGAGCATTTTTATCATGTGCGGTGATATGCGCGGCATCTCAGGAGGCGGCGATATCCTCATGGAGATTTCTTTGTCAGTTCAGAAAAAAGCCTGTCAGTGAGTCGGCAAATCTGCTGATGAAGAATTATCTTATGGCTATGCTGTGGCTGCTGTTTCTTTCGGCTTTTTCGTCACTTGTCGATATGTTGTTTTCGGTACTGTTTTCGTGGATGTTCAGCTTCGGATAAAAAAAGTCATACAGGAAGTGGAATAATGGAAAAAAATAAAAAAAGAAAATACTCGCTTTCAGATTTTTTTCTCGGATATTTTGAGAATATCGGTAAGCTTACGATAGTGAATGTATTGTTTTGTCTGCCGATAGGGTTGTATTTATTCATACTGCTTTTGCTCAATTCAGCAAGTCTGGTAAGTATTGCTGTAATATTTCTCATCATACCATTTATGTCACCGTTTTTCGGCGGAATGTTTTATGTTTGCAGCAAGGTGACGAGGAAAGAAAAGATATCACCCTTTAAGGATTTTTTCAAGGGGATAAAAAGCAATTTTCTTTTCAGCTTGCTTAATTCGATAATAATTTATATCATCGGACTTGGACTGAATATTACATTTTCATATTATCATACAGGACTGGAAGGCGCTATGATGATAATGCTATTTGTATTCAGTTTATTGTTCCTTGTATTTTTTATTTCATTTGAGAACAGCTTTTTGACGATGATGGTAACCGTTGATATTTCTCTCGGAGAGCTTATCAGAAATTCGGTATTGCTTGTGGCGGGAGGTTTTTTCGGACATATAAAAACCATTCTGTCATTTTCGCTTATAGCGATAATTCTTTATTCTGTTTTTGTTTTTGCCGGAACCAATACAATACTTATAGCCTCGATAGCGGCTTTGCTAACGCTTATTATCCTGCCGGTGTTGTGTTCATATATTGTGGTTTATAACAGCTATCAGACAATTGAAAAGCAGATAATTACTCCTTATGAAGAAAATGCCCGTAAGGAAGAGGAAAAGAAGAAGGCTGATACTGTTTCATTTGACAGAGATGAATTGATCGAGCTTGCAAAGGGTGATCCCGATGAATTTATTTTTGTTGACGGCAGAATGATAAAGAGAAGATCAGTTATTAAAATGCTGGAAAAAATTGAAGAAAAACAAGATTGATTTTTAATTATTTGCAATTAACAATATTTGGTAGTATAATAATTGTACAGATACAGCAAAATGTTTGGTTGACATTTTGTTATATAAGTTGTTTAATAGTAGTAGTGTTCAATGCTTTGAGGAGGGGGTGAAGGCTTATGAAGGAGCTTACAGGTAAAGGTGTATCAAACGGAATTGCAATAGGAAAGCTTTGGTTTTTCAAAAATTCGCTTCTTGATATTCCTGATTATGAAGTGGATGATGTTGAAGCGGAGCTTAAGCGATACCATGACGGAATGGCTCTTGCGAAAAAACAGCTCGGAGAGATCTATGACAATGCCTGCCGGCGTGTAACAAAGGATGAATCAGTAATTTTTAAAACACATATAATGATACTTGAGGATTCAAAATTTGTACAAAGTGTTGAGACGATGATCAAAAAGCGTGTTAATGCTGAGTCAGCGGTATTTGAAGCGGCAAAGAAGCTTGCAAATATGTTTAAGCAGCTTGATGACGAGTATTTCCGTGCGAGGTGCAATGACATTATTGACGCATCTCATATTTTGATGATGATACTTCAGAAAAAGAATGAAGGAGTCGGAAATGTAAGTGATGATGAACCCGTTATTGTTGCAGCGACAGATCTGTTTCCGAGTGATACGATATCCTTCAGGGAGGATCAGCTTTTGGGATTTGTAACGAATGACGGTTCACAGAATTCTCATACTTCGATCCTTGCAAGGACAATGGGTATACCGTCTGTTATTCAGATACATGAACCGTTAGCAGGCTATTCAGGAATGACAGCGATAATTGACGGTCATCTCGGAAAGCTGATAGTTGATCCTGATATAAACACACTTGCATTGTATCAGGCAAAGCGGGAGAGGTTTATGAATCAGCAGCAGAGGCTAAAAAACCAGATAGGACTTCCTTCGATCACCAAGACGAAGCAGTATGTACGTTTGTCGGCTGAAATAGGCAGACTTGAGGATATTGCAAAGGCAAAGGCAAATGATGCAGAGGGAATAGGACTATACCGGAGTGAAATGCTGTTTATGAGCCGTGAAAGCTGTCCCGGTGAGGATGAGCAGTATGAAACATATTCCACGCTTCTCAGGGCATTCGGTCAGCAGGGAGTTTGTGTCTGCACCCTGAACGGAGGCTCGGGAAAGGGCATGGATTATATTGATCTGCCGCACGAGAAAAACCCTGCGCTCGGTTTTAAGGGCATAAGAATATCCCTTGAAAATCCTGATGTATTGCGAACTCAGTTCAGAGCTTTGTTCCGCGCCTCGGTACATGGAAAGCTTTCCATACTTCTGCCGATGATAAGCAGTATGGAGGAGATAGACTATGTAAAAAGGGAGATCGAGAGTGTCAAGCAAGATTTTGCCTTGAAAAAAATTGATTTCAGTGATGATGTTAAGCTTGGTGTTCTTGTTGAAACTCCTGCTGCTGCGATAATTTCCGATGAGATATGCAAGCAGGTAGATTTTGTAACGGTCGGAACAGATAACCTTACTCAGTATACGCTTGCAATGGACAAGGATAATCAGAAGCTTGCTGATTTTTACCGTCCATATCATCCCGCTGTAAGAAGGCTTATAAAGCTTACGATAGACAATGCCCATAAAAATAATAAAAAAGTAGCAATAAGCGGACAGCTTGCCTGTGATACGGCGGCAACGGTTCACCTGCTGACATATCGTGCAGACGAGCTTATTATGATACCGTCAAATCTGTTAAAGATCAAAGCCATTGTCCGTGAGACCAATCAGACGGATATAAATAATATCCTTAACCTCTATAAAAATAACCGTTATCTCTGGTAATAAAATTTGCTCCCGTATACGAATAGCTTTTCGCATACGGGAGCTTCTATTATTTCAAAGATAATTCAGATAGAAGAATTACATACTTCTTTCGTAAGCCTCGATCATCTTTTTAACCATCTGTCCGCCAACTGAACCCGCCTGACGTGATGTGAGATCGCCGTTATAACCATTCTTAAGGTTTACGCCTACTTCATCGGCACACTCCATCTTGAATCTTTCCATAGCCTCTCTTGCTTCAGGTACATTGATAGAATTAGAATTATTAGACATAATCATTCTCCTTTATAAATATTTACAGATAAATCAGAGAGTATATAAAGACAGAACTACATTCTTCTGAATTATACTCGTCTTCTTTCAAGTCTGTGTTATTATTATTTGCATAATTGTATTATATATTACAAAAAATGCTGGTAAATATTTGATAATGAAATAGTTTTCGTTAGACAAAACGATAAAAATGACAAAAAATTCGCGTCCTACAAAAGCAGAACGCGAATCTGAACACGACAGTACACCGTTGGAGCGGATGACGGGGCTCGAACCCGCTACCTCAACCTTGGCAAGGTTGCGCTCTACCAGATGAGCTACATCCGCATATTTTGTTTTCTCTCAACAACAGTTATGATTATACATCATTGAATGTAAAATGTCAAGCTTTTTTTATAAAAAAATTAAAACTATTCATTTTTCTTTTAAAACGACATAAAAATGTTTTAGAGGTGAATGATATGCTTAATATTTTTTCCGATCTGATAAGCAGGATAAGCTTTCTCTTCATACTTCATGTCACAGGCGTGGGACAATTTCCCAAGCCATTATCCGATGAAGAGGAAAGGGAATGTATAGAAAAGTATTTGCAGGGAGACCGAAAAGCTGGGGATATGCTTATAGAGCATAATCTCAGGCTTGTTGCACATATTGTTAAGAAGTATTATGCTGCCGGAGCAGATCCGGACGATCTTGTATCAATCGGGACCATAGGACTTATCAAGGCAATTAATACATTCCGGCCTGATAAGAGTATCCGATTGTCAAGCTATGCTTCAAGATGCATAGATAATGAGATACTGATGTATTTCAGGAGCATAAAAAAGACCTCAAGAGACATTTCTATAAATGAGGAAATAGACTCCGACAGTGACGGGAACGCATTAACATTATCAGATATAATGGCTGTTGATGATACAATAATAGATGACCTTGATATAAAGCTAAAGACCGAAAAGCTTGCAGATCATATCAAATCCGTACTTTCGCCGAGAGAACAGCTCATCATAAGACTGAGATACGGACTTGACGGAAGGGAACCGCTTACTCAGAGGGAGGTAGCTGTTCTGCTTAAGATATCAAGATCATATGTTTCGAGGATAGAAAAGAGAGCCTTACAGCTTTTGAAGGAATGTTATGAAGCAAAATAAAAACCCCGCCCAAACGGGCGGAGCAAATTATTTTTTCTTTCGCAGAATAAAGTTTTTAACGTCAATAGAAAGCTTGGAATAATCAATGGAACGGAGCTGAGAGAATGCTTTAATGAGTCTGATCTGCTGTGAGTTAAGATTTTTAACGAATTTATCGTAAGCTCCGTTGATTTTTTCGTATGTTGCTGAATTTTGTACGCGGTTATCTAAATTATCCTTGAAATCGCTTTTTATCTGGCTTATATTTGCAGACAGAGCTTTGAGCTTATCATTAAAGCTTGAGAAAGCAAGTACCGTGACAATAGTGTCAGTGAATATCAGCAACAAAAGACCGGCGCATATATAGTGAAACAGCGGATATGGAATTTTATCGGTAAAAAGTACAATAAGAGGATGCAGAAAAAAAACAAGAATAATAGAAAGCGTTCCGAAGGCAAGAGCGCCTACAAGACAAACTCTTCCGTTTATATTGAATTTTCCTACATCAATGACCTTACCCTTTAATACAAATTTGAATTCGTTATAGTCCCACCATCTGACATGGAACAATTTTTCCATTATAACGGATGTAATATACTCCAAAATCGTGGTAAGAACAGCACTTGTTACAAAAAGGACAATGGGATTTTTTATCCATCCAAGCACAATAACATCGAGCAGTGAACCGAATCCGTAAATGGGACAGTACGGACCGTTAAGAAAGCCCCGGTTAATGATCTTTTTTTGACGGTAGCTTTCGAGAACACATTCATAGCACCAGCCTATCATGCTGTATATCACAAGCCAGAAAAAGAACTTTTCGGCGACCAGTGATTGTTCAGACATTTCTATCAACTCTCCTGATTTTTTTCACAATTCTTTTTTTGAAGCCTCCCGCAGTTTCGTATGTCGCGCATATCTTATCAGCAAGGCAAAGAATAATGCTTTCTTTATAACGGGGCGGTTTCGGGGTGAGGGGGAACATATGCTTTCGTATCATATCCCTTTCTATTCTGCCGAGCTTAAAATCCTTTTCGGCGTTTTTAAGAGCCTTACCCGGATGAGTAAAGCCATGTATGCGGTTTTCCTTTTTCGGCTCATGCCAGTCATACAAAAAGTAATCATGCAGAAGAGCTCCTCTTACAAGAGCCTTTTCATTGACTTTAAGGTGAAGCTTTTTAGCAAGTCCGATACACATTGATGTCACATAGAGAGAATGGTCATATACAGAAAAGGAACCGTGCTGAGTACACTTTTTTTCTATTTCCATGCCCTTAGAGGACAGGATATCCAGACCATGCTTTTCTATAATATTCTTATATTTCAGCTTCAAAGAAACTCCCTCCCCGGCAATACTCTTTTTATAATACCATAATATTGACAAAAATACAACAAAAAGTCATTTTTTCGATACAATATTCTGTGTTCAAAAAATAAAATTTTTATTGTATTTGCTAAAGAATTCTGATATAATGAATAAGCCTGAAAAAATTAAGCTAAGAAAAGGGAGAAAAATTATGATGACAGATAAAGAATTTTCTGAGATAAAAAAGCGTTTCAGACCGGACAGAAACAATATAACATCGGTTACAGGCTGTTTTGTAAGCTCTTCAAAGGAAATACTGAGCCGTTTTAAAATTCCGGTAGGAGTTTTAGCAGATGAGCAGAAGGAATGGCTGATGAAGCTTCTCAAAAAGGCAGTTACAGGCGCATACGGCAGAAACCTGCAAAGCATAGAGTTTTCAAATGAGCAGGTCGAAAGCGGAGAGGAGCATAAGCTTCTCATGGATCTGAGAGAAAGCGGACTTGAGAATGAGGAACTGCTTACGGTATTTTATGAGAAGATAATTTCGTCCTTCACTATTGAGGACAGCTATCTTATACTTCTTGCATATGATCCTTATGATGTACCTTCATTTTCAAAGAATGACGAGGATATTGAGGATTCGACAGAGATGTTCAGATATTTTGTATGCAGTGTATGTCCCGTAAAGATAACAAAATCGGCTTTGGGCTTCTCACTTGCAGACAATACCTTCAAGAATATCGGCGCAGAAAGCTCAGTATGCCAGCCGAAGATAGGCTTTATGTTCCCGTCCTTTGAGGACAGAAGAACGAATATATACAACGCTGTGTTCTATACAGGCAGTACAAAGGAGAACTATCCCGAGGTACTTGAAACACTGTTCGGCGCAACTGCACAGATGCCTGCCGAGGAACAGAAGGAGACCTTCTGCAATCTTGTTGCCGAACCCGCCGGAGAAGGAAGGAGCCTTGAATTTGTGCAGTCCGTTCAGAATATGATCTCCGATATGATGACCGAGCATAAGGAGAGCAAGGATCCCGAACCTCTTCTTCTTGATAAGAATGATGTTAAGAGAGTGCTTCGCACCTGCGGAGCTGATGAAAAGGAAATGGAAGGCTTTGACGAAAGGTTTGAAAGCGGATTCGGTGAATCAGCGGAGATATCTCCTCAGAATATAGTCAATCCCAAGCAGTTTGAAATCAAGAATTCATATCTTTCACTTAAGGTTGATCCGCAGTACAGCTTTATGGTTGAGACAAAGGTTCTTGACGGAACAAAGTATGTCATGGTACGCGCTGATGAAGGCGTTCAGCTTAACGGCATTTCTATTCATTTTGACGGGGAGGAGCCGTCAATTATGTCAAGGCTCAGTAAGGAAATAGAGGATACGGCGGCAACAACCAAGTCCTCAGAAGAAAATAATTGATAATTTCGCTGTCCTTTTGTTAAGGGACAGCGATATTTTTTGTTTAATATACTGCAAAAACAGCCGATTGACAAGGAATTTTTTATGTATATATTTAACAAAAAATACAGCGGGTAATTATGCATATAAATGATTATTTCTACTGAAAAATAGATAGCAAAATAACGATTTTGTTCAAATTATATAATTGTGAATTATGACAATTATTTTGTAAATGAATTGTGCATTATGAATATTCCGTCAATATTTGACAGTTAATATAAACAATAGAGCATATGGTTTAATGTTTATTTTAACTAAATAAAATTACAGTTATATAAAATGTTACGAAACTTTGAACAAAAAATCCGCTTTACAAAAAAAATATTTTGATATAAAATTAGAGTAAGGAAGTTCGGATATTTTTGGACTTGGCTGTATTATACGGATCGGAGGTGTTGAGTGAAACAATACGGAAGGGAAAAACAAAAACTTATTACAGAAAGGAATGGTTCATTTAATGAGTCGAATCGAAAAAATCAAAAATGCCATTAAGAGGACAGCCGCACTCGGAATGTCCACGCTTATGGCAGCGACCTGCATCAATGCGTCCGTACTTTCAGTAAACGCGGCGTCAGGTACCCTCAGCGATGAGGAAAGAGGAGTCATTTTTGCGAATTCAAGAACTGATTTCCGTGATGAATCCATCTACTTCGTAATGACCACAAGATTTTACAACGGCGACACAAGCAATGATGTGCAGTGCTGGGAGGTTGGTCCCGATAGTAACTATCACAGCAATTATGAGGCTGATGATCCGGCTTGGAGAGGTGATTTCAAGGGTCTTATTGAAAAGCTTGATTATATTAAGGCTCTTGGATTTTCAGCAGTATGGATCACTCCTGTAGTTGAAAACTGCTCCGGATATGACTATCATGGTTATCATGCTGTCAACTTTAAAAAGGTTGATCCCAGATATGAGTCATCAGACTGCAAGTATCAGGATCTTATTGATGCTGTTCACGCAAAGGGAATGAAGCTTGTTCAGGACGTCGTTTATAACCACACAGGCAACTTTGGTGAGACGAATCTTTGTCCTATGTTTTACAAGGATGGCGATCTCAGCTCATATAAATGCTTGAAGCTTGCTCCCAATACTGTTCTTCAAAGTGACTATTTCAGTCTTGATGCTACGCAGCAGTATGCTGCAAGAATTGCAGCTATGAAGAATACAGATGGTGTTAATCATGGTGTAAATAATGTTTATCATCATCACGGAACATTCGACTGGGATAATTATACCTGTCAGATAGCTCAGATTGCAAATGACTGTGTAGACCTTAATACAGAAAATCCTCTTGTTTACAATTATCTTGTAGAGGCTTATTCTGATTACATCAAGATGGGTGTAGACGCATTCCGTGTTGATACAGTACGTCATATTTCACGTCTTACACTTAATAAGGTATTCAATCAGCAGCTTATTGCAGCCTCCAAGACATCTCAGGCTGTGGCAAACAGAAATGGTTATGATTCCTTCATGTTCGGTGAAGTATGCTGCCGTCATACCGGCGGTGTATGGTACCGTGACAACCCGGGTATGTCCTGTCCGTTCTACACATGGAAGGAATCAAAGGATTATGCTTGGAGTGATGATCCTTCAGCATGGGAGACTAACTATGAGTCTTCGATCCAGTGCTCAAAGGATAATGAGAGCAACATAAGTCAGCAGCCTACAAGCAATAATGCATTCCTTAACGGCAATAACTATCATACCCCCGATTACAGCAAGTTCTCAGGTCTTTCTGTAATCGACTTCCCGATGCACTGGTGCTTCAGAGATGCTTCAGGTGCATTTAATATGGCACTTGGCGGAGATCAGTATTACAATGACTGCACATGGAATGTAACATATGTAGATTCACATGACTATGCTCCCGATAACGCTCCTGAAAATCAGCGTTTTTCAGGCAGCCAGGAAACATGGGCTGAAAATCTTTCTCTTATTTTCACATTCCGTGGAATCCCCTGCATTTACTACGGCTCAGAGATCGAATTCCAGAAGGGTATGCTGATCGATAAGGGTCCCTCTATCAAGCTTTCCGAATCAGGTCGTGCATACTTCGGTGATCATCTCGAAGGCGATATCGTAACAAGCGACTTCACAGTATTCAATGCAAGCGGTAATGTTGCAGAGACACTTAAGTATCCTCTTGCACAGCATATCATCAGACTGAACCGTATCCGTCAGGCAGTTCCTGCACTGAGAAAAGGTCAGTATTCAACAGACGGCTGCAGCGGCAGCTTTGCATTTAAGAGACGTTATACCGGCAACGGAATCGACAGCTTCGCACTTGTATGTATTTCAGGCGGTGCTACATTCTCAGGTATCCCGAACGGTACATATGTTGACGCTGTAACAGGCGATACAAAGACAGTATCAAACGGCACACTCACAGCATCATGCTCAGGTAAGGGCAACATCAGAGTTTATGTACTCAACGGTCCCGGCAGAATAGTTCCCAACGGCACATATATCACCGACGGCGGCACTGCTGAGCTTATCGGCAATGCAAATGTTAATGTTGTAAAGCCCACAGGCATTACACTTGATAAGTCTACTCTTACAGTAAGAGAAGCTGAAACAGGTTCACTCAAAGCAACAGTTACTCCTTCAAATGCAACAAACAAGAGAGTATCTTGGACATCCAGCAATACTGCAGTTGCAACAGTATCCGGCGGTACAGTAACAGGTGTATCAATGGGTACAGCAAAGATCACAGCAAAGACTATTAATGGTTATGAGGCATCCTGTACCGTAACGGTTACAGAGAATACAAGCATCGTAAAGCCTACAGGCATTACAATGAACACTGCATCTCTTGAGCTTATGGAAGGCGAAACAGGCAATCTTTCCGCTACTGTCAAGCCCACAAATGCAACTAACAAGACTATCACATGGACATCAGACGATACCTCTGTTGCTACTGTTAATGCGTCAGGCCAGGTAACAGCAGTAAAAGAAGGTACGGCAACTATCACAGCAGCTACCTTCAACGGCTATAAGGCAACTGCAACAGTAACAGTAACTCCCAAGCAGTTCCAGACGAT
>CACXDV010000221.1 GCA_902766585.1 uncultured Ruminococcus sp. | reverse complement strand
GGAAAAGCGTTCACCAAATCTCAGAGAAGCATATTCTATTGTTAAAAAGAAATTCGGAGAGGACTATGTTGATTGGTTTGACAGGAATGCAAGAAATGTTTTTCTTGGAAAATATGTCGATATGCCTCAGCCCAAAATGCCTAAAAAGGTAATGGGGATTTGGATCTGATAATAGGGCTTAAGGAGCGATAATATTGAATTTTGATAAAAAAACTGTATATAGCTTTATTAAAAGATTATTTGATTTTTTTGCATCACTGATTTTTCTTCTTTTATTCTGGCCGTTCTATATGGTGATAGCAATAATAATTGCAGTATCAGACGGACAGGGCAAGCCTTTTTTTGTACAAGAAAGAGTAGGGATGAATGGGAAGCATTTCAAGCTGATAAAATTCAGAACAATGTGTACCGATGCCGAATCGAAAAAGGACTCTCTTATGCAGTATAATGAAGCAGACGGTCCCGTATTCAAGATGAGGAACGATCCGCGTATTACAAAGGTCGGAAGATTTCTCAGAAAGACAAATATTGACGAGCTTCCGCAGCTGATAAATATACTTTTCGGTTCTATGTCATTTGTCGGTCCCCGTCCTCCGCTTCCTAAAGAGGTTGCTCAGTACAAGGAAAGCGATAAGGTACGTCTTTTAGTAAAACCCGGTCTGACGTGTTATTGGCAGGCAAGCAAGAACAGAAATGATATTTCCTTTGAAAAGTGGATGGAAATGGACAGGCAATATATTCAGAACAGAAGCGTAGGAGTCGATCTTATGCTGATATTCAAAACCGTTAGTGTTATATTTAAGCACAGAGACGGAAGATAATAAAAAAGTAAAATGGGATGCTGCATTTTCATGCAGCACCCCTGATTTTTTTATTATTAGTGTCTTGTTTTGCGGTTGAGGAATTTAGTTTTGTATTTAGAATAGACGATAGTTTGATCCTTGTACAGACCGTAATAGCCAGACATAGCATAGCTGACGGCAACAGCGATCATAAAGTAAGGAACACCGCCTGATCCGAACAGCTCAAAGCTTATAAGCAGAGAGGTGATCGGACAGTTTGTGACACCGCAGAACATTGCGATCATGCCGATAGCAGCGCAGAGAGAGGGTGAAAAGCCGATCAGCAGACCAAAGGTACAGCCGAATGTAGCGCCTATAAAGAAGGAGGGTACGATCTCACCGCCGCGGAAGCCTGCTTCAATGGTAATGGCGGTAAAAATCATTTTCATAATGAAGGCATAGGGAACTGCTTCACCGTGAATAGCCTTAACGATGATATCCATTCCGGCGCCGTTGTAATCTCTTGTTCCGAGAAGAAATGAAAGTGCGGCGATAACGGCTGCTGCAAGAGTTATCCTGTGATACGGGTTCGGAAGATATTTTCTGAAAATATCTCCTGTTTTATGCAGCATAAGAATAAATGCTATGCTGAGAACAGCGCAAAGCAAGGATAAGGCAACTGATTCAAGAGCGTTTAGAGTATTCAGCTCCGGAAAATCTATTCCTGTCAGGTCACTTTCTTTTATGGAGAAGAATTTTGCAAAGTATGAGGCGATTATTGAGGAAAAGACACATGGGAGCAGTGCGGCATAATACATTACTCCGACGCTTACGACCTCAAGTGAAAATACAGCCGCCGCCATAGGCGTACCGAAAAGCGCTGAAAATGCGGCGCTCATTCCGCAGAGTACGACTACGCGTTTATCGGCATCATCAAGATGAAGCCACCGTCCGAGCTGATTACCGATACTTCCGCCAAGCTGAAGAGCGGCGCCCTCGCGTCCTGCCGAACCGCCGAACATATGTGTCAGTATAGTGGTAATAAATATAAGCGGAGCCATGCGAAAGGGTATTTCGCTTTGGGCATGGATAGTGGAGAGAACGAGATTAGTGCCCTTGTCATTTTTGTATTTGAAGGCGCTGTAAAGAAATACTGTGAGAATACCGGCGACAGGAAGGAAGAGAATGATATAGTCATGTTCCTCCCTGAAATACGTCGCTGTATTCATTATAAATGCGAACAGTGTTGAAAAGCCTCCGACAACTACACCTGAGATAACTGAAATAGCTGTCCATTTCAGGAACATGATAATGTGATGAAGGATCTTTTTACCGTAGGCATGAAAAAACTTTTTTAATTTTAACGGCTTTCTTTTTTTATTGCTCATGCTGTCAACTTTCCTTATATTCTGAAATAATGGAATTAAAACGGTCTTCGTCAATTATTTCAATACCGAGCTGCTGTGCTTTTGTAAGCTTTGAACCTGCTTCTTCACCCGCAAGTACAAAGTTAGTCTTTTTTGAAACGCTGCCCGAGACCTTTCCTCCCATTTTTTCGATGATCTCAGAAGCCTCGCTTCTTTTATAGCCTGAAAGAGTTCCGGTGATAACAACGGTTTTTCCCGCGAAGGGATTTTCCTTTATTTCTGCTTTTTCGGTAAGGTTTACTGTATTGATTCCGAGCTCCTTTATTTCCTTTATCATTTCAATTGTAGAAGGGGAAGAGAAATAGCTGACAACGCTCTGTGCCATGATATCGCCATAGCCTTCTATAGAGAGGATATCATCTGCTGCTGCCGAGGCGATATTATCAAGTGTTCTGAATTTATCGGAAAGAAGCTTTGCCGCCTTCTGACCTATATGACGTATGCCAAGACCGAAGATAAGGCGATAAAGGTCATTTGAACGGGATTTTTCTATTGAACTGATAAGATTATCCGCGGATTTATCTTTTTTACCTTCGAGCTTAAGGATATCCTCGCGTGTAAGTCTGTAAAGGTCGAATGGGGAGTGAATAAGACCGTTTTCAGCAAGGGAATGAAGAACTCTTTCTCCAAGTCCGTCGATATCCATAGCGTCACGGGAGACAAAATGGATCATATGCCTCATAAGCTGAGCGGGACATTCGGTATTTGTACATCTGAGTGCAGCCTCACCGTTTTCAAAGGATACCGGACTTCCGCATGAAGGACAAATGCGGGGGAGTGTATACGGCTCGGTTCCTTCCTTATGGCTGACAACGGCTACAACCTCCGGAATTATTTCACCTGCTTTTCTGAGTATGACAGTATCTCCTATCCTGATACCCTTTTCGGTAATGAATTCCTCATTATGAAGAGTAGCGCGGCTTACTGTAGTTCCGGCAAGTGTAATTGGCGCAAAGATAGCTGTAGGAGTGAGAACTCCTGTTCTGCCGACATTTATCTCTATATCGAGCAGCTCTGTTTCCTTCTCCTCAGGAGGATATTTATAAGCCTCAGCCCATTTAGGAAATTTTGAGGTACTGCCAAGGGCTTTTCTGAGGCTGAAGCTGTCCGCCTTTATAACAGCGCCGTCTATCTGGAAGGATAACTCTCCGCGTTTTTCTCCTATTTCATTGATTTTTTCAATTACTTCATCTGCTGATTTGCAGACATAATAGAACGGAAGAATATTGAAGCCAAGTTCCTTTAAAAATTCGAGTGACTGTGTATGGGAAGAAAGCTCCTCTCCATCGACCTGCTGAACATTGAAAACAAAGATATCAAGTTCTCTTTCCTTTGTAATTGCAGCATTCTTCTGGCGAAGGGAACCGGCGGCAGCATTTCTGGGGTTTTTAAAGGTTTTTTCTTCATTTTCCTCCTGCCTTGCGGTAAGTTTTTCAAAGCTTTCGATAGACATATATACCTCGCCTCTGACTTCAAGGTAGGGTATAGGTTTACGAAGCTTCATAGGCAGGCTGCGTATTGTTTTAAGATTTTCCGTGATATCCTCACCTATGTGACCGTCGCCTCTTGTTGAACCTCTTACAAAGACACCGTTTCTGTATTCAGCGGATACAGAGAGACCGTCAATTTTAGGTTCAACAACATAAACGGGAGAG
>CACXDV010000220.1 GCA_902766585.1 uncultured Ruminococcus sp. | reverse complement strand
CCCATGTTGTTTCTCAGATCAACGACCAGATACTCCATGCCCTGCGACTTCAGATCGCGCAGCTTTTCGCGGAACATCTCCTTTGCCTGCTTATGTTCGCCCGTCAGGTAACCGATAGTATCCTGAAGATCATTATCCGTGCCCTCGGCATTTAGTCTCAGATAACCGCACTTGTCATCAAGCATTTTGGTACTGTAATTTATGTCCTCATCATATTTGAGAAAATGTAAAAAGGCGCTGCGTGCTTTGCGAAATGTGGGAGACTTTTCAAGCTCTTGGAGAGTGACAGTCTGTTCCTTGCCCGACTTGTCTATGAAAGATACCTCAATAGTCTCTCCGCCGCAGCACGAAAGCTTCAGCGCAGCAATGCGGTCTTCATTTGATTTTACGGGAAAACCGATGTCGGTAACGTCCTCTGCGATAGCCTGTAAGATCGGCTTGCCGTTCCATTTTGTGATGACCGTTCCGTCCTCGATGCCGACAGCATTCACTTCCGGCGAAGTGCATACAGCTATGACATCATTGTTGTCGAGTTGTATCATCGCAAGACCGTGATCGTGTATCAGCGCAAGTCCGTAATCGTGATCGTCTATCAGAGGCTCGGTACTATATTCTCTGTAATCAAAATTGATTCCAAGCCCGACATGACTATCGTGCATTTCGTTGCAGAACATTTTCAAAGCCTTACAGAATTTTACGGGATCCTGCTCATTCTCAGCTTCCTCGACCATCGGCATATACTTTGCTTCAAGTGCCGGAAAATCAATTTCCTTCCACTCCTTCAGGACGTAATGCTTATCCATATCCTGAACAAGAGAATGGAATGACACAGTATAGCTTTCACGCGAATGATTAAAACAATTGGGTGAGTGCGAGCAGAAATACAAGCCGCAAAGACAGGACAGTATACCCGTCAGCACTGCGGTTATCCTGTAGCCTATCCTGCGCTTTGCAAACAGCATGGGGATCAGCGCAAGAATGCCGATGATATACATTTCCATGAAAATAAACATGAAATCAAGTGCACCGACAACATATATACAAGCGTGAACACCGCATATTATCAGCGGAACAAGGCAAAGCAGCCGCCATATGCGAAGTTTCCTTGAATCGTCTTTCCAGCGGTTATGAAGCACCGCAAGTATCAGCATAATAAGCAGTATAACTGCACACCATACCCAATGCACCTTGTTTGCCGAAGAAAACAAATGGCAGATCGAACTGAAAAAAACATTCATTTTTACATCTCCTTTATTTTTTTATCTGTCTATTCCAAAATGTCCGGAACAAAACAAATCAGTAAGATAATCAGTCAGGGTACTCTTCTATTTCCTCCCTTATTTCCTTTTCAAAGACAAGACGTTGATACAATGACTGCATATCAGCTTGTTCGTTATCAAGAAAAACACTCAGCTTTGCGCCCTTGTGCTGCATTTTTTCAAGAAACTCATAAAAACCGAAATTATAATCATCTTCTGTCAAACCTTTTGTAAATTCATCATTGAAATCATATCCGGATGTATCGAACTTAATGACAGTATTATTATTTTCAATTTGTCTTTTAATTTCTCCAATAGAAAGATTTTTGCTATATGAGCGTATCATTTTGATATATGAAAGCATATTTTCATCTTTTGTAATTTTAACTTCTACTATCACAAAAACGACTCCTTTACATAACCTTCTTTTAATTATACCACACCACAAATGCCATCGGCTACCCCTTTTCCGCAATTTAAAAAAGAAACTGCCCCTGAGGACCGGCAAAACTTTTTCAACTCAGGAATTTAACGGATTCATGCTGTGAAGAGACTATAAAAAAGATATCACTCGGAGCGCGGTACATAACTCGAACTTACTAAAAAAGAGCGACCGCAGGGAGCGATTACGCGAATTGTCCTGTGCGGTCACGCACTGCTGTTTAAGGTAAGCCTTATGCTTTCGATTCGGGGACTAAAAAAAGTTACGACGATCTTTAATATGCTCCGGCTTTGCTGAGAGCTGTTCTGATTCCTTCGGCGGTACTTGTAAGTATATCTATAAGCTCATGGTGATCAAGTTCAATACGGGCAAAGTCATTATTTTTTGCCGCTGTCTCAAGCTCTGCCGATAATGATGAAAGCTTATCCGCGCCGATCGTTTTTGCAGCACTCTTAAGTGCGTGTACTGCTATGCGGTAATTATTTATATCGGCATTTGCAAGCGAGTGATCAAGGCTTTCCTTACGGTCATTCGTTCCTGATACAAAATCATTCAGCATTTCAGTATAGAACTCAATATCATTCATACAGTATTTCATGCCCATAGAAGGATTCATTCCGGCATCTGTAAGAAGCTGTATTATTGTATCAGAACTGTCCGTCATTTTTTCTTCCGTTATGCGCGACTTTACTGTGGACGGATCTGTCTGTTCCCTGAGGTCGTAGTTTTTATCCTCGTTTATCATGGCGATCATAATATCGGCAAACCTCGGATCAAACTGACCGCCCTTTCCTTTTTCAAGCTCGTTTCTGATATAGTCCTGAGAAAAGACATCGTGATAGCTTCTGCGTGAGGACATTGCATCGTAAGCATCCGCTACCGCAATGATACGCGCTTCCTCCGGTATATCATTTCCTGACAGGTTATCGGGATAGCCCATACCGTCATATCTTTCATGGTGCCATCTTGCGCCGACGGAAAGCTTCGGCATTTCCGTAATGCTTTTCAGTATTTCAAAGCCGACCTTCGGATGCGTTTTTATCAATGCATATTCTTCATCATTAAGGCGGGAGGTCTTATTGATAACGCCGTCAGGAATACCTATTTTGCCAACATCGTGCAGAAGTCCCATCATATAGACTTCCTCCTGTGCCCGTTCGGAATAGCCTGCCCGTTTTGCGATCTTCCTCGAATAATCCGCTACTCTTGTTGAATGACCTCGTGTATAGCTGTCCTTGGCATCTATTGTTCCTGTCAGCGTCTGAACGATCTGAAGCGAAAGCCTTTCATTTTTCTCATGCTCGCGTATTATCTCCCTTGTCATGCGGCTGACCTCGTTTTGCAGGTCATTTTGCAGACGGATAAGCTTTATCGTATTCTGTACCCTCATCAGAAAAACAGACGGGCTGAACGGCTTTTTTACAAAATCCATAGCCCCTGCCGCAAGAGCCATTGTTTCCGTTTCGCTGTCATCATCCGCAGTAATAAAAATGACAGGTATATTGATAGAAAATGATTCATTTTTTAACCGGCGCAAAGCTTCAAAACCGTCTATATCAGGCATATGCAAATCAAGCAGGATAATGTCCGGCATTTCATTCTTAACAAGCTCCAGCATTTCAGCCGCTCCTGTAAAGCACTGCACACGATAGCCCTGTGAACTGAGTATTTTCTCGGCGGCTTTAAGATTGGAGGAATCATCGTCCACAACTACCGCAAAATATGACATTTCAGTTTCCTCCCGTATTCTTTATTATATCAAGTATCATAGCTGCATTAAGCGGCTTTTCAACGATATCAGCCGCGCCGAGTTCTTTTGCCTCGGCTATTATCTCGTCCGTAACTGTACCGGACATCATATACACCGGAATACCCGCTGTCACACTGTCCGCCTTTAGCCGGCGTATAACCTCAAAGCCGTCCGTTTCAGGCATTTCAGCATCAACAAATATAATATCGGGCTGCTCTTTCCTTGCATCAGCTATTCCCTGCTTTCCGCAGTCGGCAGTCAATATCTGATCACCGCTTTTTTTCATTATAAATCCGACCATTCTCAGCACCATAGCGTCATCATCAATAAACATTATTTTTCCCATAGCTTTAACACCTCTTTCACTTTTTCAACAAGCTCTCTGAATTCCGTTAAAAATCCGGCATGATGCTTTCGTATATATTCCGTATCGCCGTCCGCCGCTGCAAATTCAAGCAGCCTTGCGTGTTCGGAAACAAGCTCTGCTCCGATAGTCCTTGCAGCGCTTTTCATGCTGTGTACTACGATACGATATGCCTTTATATCCTTGCTTTCATAAGCGGAGCAAAGCTCTCCCGTGCGTTCGGAGCTGACAAATCCGCTTGCAGTATCTATCCAGAATTCCTTTGAATCCATACAGTTTGCCATTCCTGCCGACATATTCAGCGCTGGACAAATTTCTCTGATACCAATAATATCCTTCATTGAGAAGCTGTCCTCATCCGCTGCTTCCTGTTCATGCCTTTTAGCTTCCTTTATATCCATGAACTGCTTTTTATCCTCAGGCAGATTCTGACGCAGACATTTTTCAAGTTCCTTGTTTTCAATAGGCTTAGTCAGATAGCCGTCAAAGCCTTCGGACAAATACCTTTCCCTTGCGCCGATAACGGCATTCGCGGTAAGAACGATTACCCTTGTTGCTTCGGGTACAAGCCTGTTTTTTCTGATTTCCCTGATAACCTCGATACCGTCCATTTTCGGCATCATATGGTCAAGGAATATAATATCATATCTATTGCTTCTTACAAGCTCCAGACACCTGCTGCCAGATGATACAAGCTCAGGCTCGATACCGTAAAGGTGCAGGAAATTCTCCGCTACCCTGAGATTCATTGAATTATCATCTACGACAAGTATTTTGGCATCAGGCGCATACAGTATCCTGCTGTTATGCTCAGATTCCCTGTCGGCTTCTGTATGCTCTGCATAATTTCCCATAGGAGATTCATCAGCAATAGTCTGCTCAAGCGTAAAGAAAAAGCTGGAACCTTCACCGTATACGCTTTTTACCTCCAATTTGCTGCCCATCATTTCAAGCAGCTTAGTTGTTATCGACATTCCGAGTCCTGTGCCTTCGATATGGCGGTTGCGCTTTTCCTCAAGACGTGTAAAGGATTCAAACAACGCGCCGATATCCTCTTCACGAATACCTATGCCGGTATCCGTTACATCGACAAATAACCTTATGCTGCTTTCTGTACGGCTTTCTTCCTTCACAGTAAGCTTTATGCTGCCCTTTTCGGTATATTTCACCGCATTGGTCAGAAGATTGAGAATGACCTGCTTTATCCTTACATCATCGCCGTTGAGCATTGAAGGAAGCACTTCATCTGCATCTACTATCAGCTTAAGCCCCTTGTTTTCTGCTCTTTGTGCTACCGATGCGACTAAATCGTTTATCATCACAGCCGTATTGTATTCCACAGGTATTATTTCCATTTTATGGTCTTCAATTTTGGAAAAATCAAGAATACTGTTGATAAGCGACAGAAGAGTTTTTCCGGCGCTGTGTATATTTGCGGAATAATCTCTTATTTTCGGATCGCTGCTTTCATGCAGTATCATTTCATTCATACCGAGTACGGTATTTATCGGTGTTCTTATTTCATGTGACATCTGAGCAAGGAAATCGCTCTTTGCCTTATCAGCCTCTATTGCCGCATCAGCGGATTCCTTAAGCTTTATATTTGCCCTGTTCTGCAGATTTATCAGATTGGACATGAGTATATACACAAGAATAACACAGGTTATCAGAGCCACAATGCAGACAACGCCCGATATCAACGCGCTGCCGTAAACGGAAAACAGATCCGTTACAACGTATATTGAAAAGCCTGACATTTCATTTCTTGTGGAAATAATGACCTTATATCTGTCATCATAATCCTTTATTATATTGCTGTCCCTGCCGTTGACCTCGACCGAATTATAAGGCAGGCTGACGATATTTGTCGAATCAGTCTCCGACATCTGATATTTGCCGAACGGGTGGTTTATTATTTCTCCCTTTGCATCAACAAGAAATGCATATTGACTGTCGCTGTAGCTGCTGCCGAGAATATCGACAAGCTTATCCATATAGAAGTCAATGCCGAAATTACCTAAAAATTCTCCCGTTGAGTCGTTATATACCCTCTTTGCAAACGTAACGCAGTACAGTCCTGTCTGTTCGTCAAGATAAGGCGAGGAGATTATCCAGCTCTTTTCCGATGCCATAAGCTCCTTGTACCAGTCACGTTCTTCAACGCGCCAGTCATCATCAGGCTCCCAGCCCGTATTCATTATAACGGTATGCTCCATATCGGGATTGGCAAGATAGCTTGCCGATATTTCCGGGAACTGCTTCGTTATTCTGTCGAGATAACCGACCATCAATTCATAATTTTCAAGCTTTTCGGGGTTGGTCGAAATATTGCTGCAAAACATATCCAGAAGGCTTTTCTGAGTATTTATCCATTTGGAAAGCTGATATTCATAGCTTGCGGCATCCCTCTGCATTTGTCCCGAGCCGTAGCTTATAGTTGTAGTGTAATTGATATATACGCAAATAACAGTAACTATAGTCAAAAGAGAAAGAATTATTGCCCTGAATCGTCTGCTCAAGGTGACATCATGGGGTTTTTGCTTTTTCCCCTGTTTTTTGACTTCTTCCTTCTTCCGCTCGATAAGTCCCGAATAAGACTGTAGCTTTGTCACAGTTTCATTCAGCCTTGCGCCTGCCTCTCTTATGCTCACGAATTCCTGTTCATAATCAGGCGAATTCCTGATATTTTCCACGCTGGAACCGTTTATTATCCTGTCGAGCGGTTCACGCAGCTCCGCGGATATATCAGAAAAATAGCTTTTTGCGGCATCAAGCTCCTCCTGTGACCTTTTTCCGTTTCTTGATGCTATGAAATACAGAGTGATGATGACGCCGAAAATGGACAGGGATACTATAAGAATGACGAGTATCGCTATATATGAGGTCCCGTAAAGGTTCCAGTGATTTTCGCTGACAATAAGATACCAGCCAAAGCCTGACGACGTGGCAAATATACTGTTGCCGCGCTGATTGACAGATACGGTATGTTCACTGCTTTTGACAAGTGAAAATACGCCTGAATACTCCGGAAACTCCTTAGTAAGCTTTTTGCCCACAAGCATTTCGTCCGAACAGCCCGCAATAATACCGTCATCTGTAACGATAACAGCCTGCTGACTGTTAACCGTATCCATCTGCCTGATATGTCTCTGTATGTTTTCCATAGTATAATCCATACAGGCTATAGATTTGCCGTCCGCTAACATTACGGAAACAGAAAAGCAAATATTTCCCGTCATTGCATCAACATACGGATCTGTGACATATGGCTTTCCGTTCATTTTAAGCGCGCCTATATACCAGGAGCGTTTTTCTATTATGTAGCCCTCTGTTGCCTTAAAGTCGGGTATATAATACCAGCCGTCCGTAGCAAGATAAACATTGAAGCAGATAGAGTTTGATGCTTCTATCATTTGCTCCTTCTTTTTACGGATAATCTCCTCGCATTTTTCATGGTCGTCAACAAAAGGCTGAACTTCAAGCGCAAATTCAAGAGTTGAGAGCTTTGAATCATCAATGGTCTTTTCAAGGTCCCCGCCTATGACCTCAAGCCATTCCTCACCGTATTTTGTTGCATTTGAGGTCGTAGCATCAAATACAACGGCTATCTCTGTAATATTAGCGGCTATAAGAAGTAAAGCGACGATTGCTATTATAAGTATTGTTCTGAATTTTTTCTTCATTTATTATACCCTCTGCCGTCTTAAGTTTGTTATGTTTTACTCTTATCAGGTATTATACCACACCCTATATGCCCTATGCTACCTTTTTTGCAATTTTTTAAAAAAAGCCCCGCGCCGGGCAGGGCAAATCCGGGAAACCGATAGCAGCAGAATAGCAGTAAAACAAGGGACTGCTAAGGAATTTATTTCTGAAACATTTTTTACAAGTTCGCCTATATTTATCACAGTCATTCCTACTGCTCTTTTCAGCTTCTCGTCATTCAGAAAATCGTTTTGCTTTGTATCGCCAAGCATTTCAAATGCAATATCTATTTCTGATATTATTTTTTGAAGTATGATCTTATCTCTATCTCCTTTTTTATTTCAAACATATCGGTCTTTCTTATCGAACCGTGGATAACATCAACTTTTTTATTCAGCATATCTTCAAGTTTTTCTTTAACCATAGAAAGTGTCAGTAGAGTGATCGGTTTACTAAACTCTATAATAAGATCAACATCACTATTTTCGGTAGCTGTTCCGTCAGCCTGTGAACCGAACAAAACAACACGGCTGATCTGAAACTGCTCTGCTATTTTGGAAACAGCAGTTTTTATATCGTTCATATTCATGGTAAACACCCCTTTGTTTTAATAGTATTATTATACCACACCCCACACGCCCACGGCTGCCTATTTTTGCAATTAATAAAAGAAAAAGCCCCGAAGAGCAGACCATATCGGTGCCGTACTCTGCCGGGGGTAATACTATTTATTCATACAGTACTGAAAAGCATATCCGTTTCCGGCAGCTGCCAGCCATTTAAGTTTTTTAGCGCATACTGATCATGCATCAGAATACTACTTGATATATCTGTATTCTTTATTTATAGCTGTACGGTCACCGTAACGGATGAAATCTCTTTCATCTACACAATCAGCAACTACCCATTTAACGCCGACCGGATCATAAGGATCTTCCTGAGCCTGAATCACAACTGTACTTATTTTACCGTCTTTTACCCATCTCAGCCCATTAAAACAAAAGAGCAATGTTTGTCCTATACTTCGTAAATAAAAATCGCCCTCATGGATCAGATATGCAATGCTTTCCAAATCTAGGATATGGTCATTTTCCATTGCAGTTTCTACTGCGGAATACAAACTGTCGATCGCTTCTTTGCTATAAGAATCCCTGCTTATCATACGAAGTCTTATCCTGCCTTTCTGAAAAAATTCCGATTTTTTTATTATACCACAAATTTGCACCCATGACAATCGCCGCAGGAAAATATAAAAACAATTCAAGGAGCAATTCCACACCCCACAGGCTGCCCTTTCCGCAATTTCAAAAAGAAAAGCCCCGGCAAATTACAAAGCAATGCACTATTATTGTGCGGTATTGCCTTAAAGTGAATTAACAAATCATAAAAATTTCACATAAAACAATTGCATAATACCATTTAAAATGGTAAAATAAATCTGTATATTTTGTTAAAACAAAAGACTGCTGAGGACAATGATATGCAGATAAAAATATATACAGCAGATGTCGGGGAGTTAGATGATACGGAACTGTTCCGCTGTATCTACAACCGCGTTTCATCCGACAGGAAAGCAAAAACCGACCGTATGGTGTTCAATAAGGACAAAAAACTGTCTCTCGGCGCTGGCGCGCTGCTGGAGTATGCTCTTGCTTCTCATGGAGTGACCGACCTGACATTTACGACAGAACATAATAAAAAGCCAAAACTCGCAAATGATCATGGTATTAAATTCAATATTTCACATTCGGGAACAAAGGTGATTTGCGCTGTTTCGGATAATGATATCGGCTGTGATGTTGAGCAGATAACGGATATAAATATGGAGATAGCGAAAAGGTTTTTCTTTGCGGAGGAGTACGAAGCCCTGATGAAATGCTCTGACAAAGCGGAAAGAAACGATCTGTTTTTTCGTTACTGGACACTCAAGGAAAGCTTTATGAAAGCCACCGGTCTTGGCTTCGGGCTTGCGCTGGATAACTTCTGTATTCTTCTTGACAAGGATAATATTTCTGTCAGACATACAGTGGACAGCAGAAAATACTTTTTCCGCGAATTCTTCCTGAATGACGGTTACAGATACGCCGTATGCAGCGCTGACAAAAAGGACATTCCGGAAAGCCTGATGATCTGTACCTTCAAGTCAT
>CACXDV010000219.1 GCA_902766585.1 uncultured Ruminococcus sp. | reverse complement strand
GCAGCCGTTTTTTATCAGGACAATTTACTTAACTCATTAGCAAGACTTCCGAATACAGCTCCAAAGAATATAGTGGTAAGGATACCAACTATAAAGCCGACAATGAAGAGGATCAGATAAGCTTTTGCGAAGTTCTTAACATTAATATTAGCTGATGAACCTAAGGCATTTACAAATACCATTATTATACCGATAATAGGCAGAGAGTAAAGAAGCATATAACCGATATAGCCAATAGGTGATATCGGAGTAGTATCCTGCATCATACCGCCGTTATAAGGCTGAGTCTGATACTGGGGCTGTGAATATCCGCCATAGCTAACAGGCTGAGCCTGGGGTGTGTTCATCACTGGAGCATTATACTGCTGATAGTTGTTTACAGGTGCGGGTGCGGGCGCAGGGTTGCTATATGATGTAGGAGCGGGTGCAGGCGCAGGATTATCAAAGGATGAAGGTGCAGGAGAAGCTGTCGGATTTATCTTTGAACCGCAGGATGTGCAGAACATTGTTCCTTCCATTACTTCAGCACCACAGGTTGTACATTTCATAATTATATCCTCCATTCGGATTTATTTCTCCATTATTATATCACTTTGCAGCATAAATGTCTATACAATTTTCGCCAATTATTTCACTTATGAAAGCTCAATTATTATTGTTTTCGGTCGGAAAAGCCCTTAAAACAGCTTTAGACAATGTATGTTGAGTCGGTGTTATATAATGGCAGCAAGGACTATATCTTGGATGTAACGGAGGGGTAACATGAAATTCGGGGAGCTTAAGGCTGTCAAGCGTGTCAGAAGCATTACACTCGGGACAACCATGAAGCGAATTGTAGAAGCGTTTCTTATGCTGTTATGGGGCTTCATATCAGCGAAAGGCTCTGTATTCGGAAACTATGAGCCGTTTGGTATAGCGGCGGCGGCTGCTGCTCCCGCGGGAAATACGGCATTTGTATTTTTTGGTGCGCTTATCGGTTATACGGTTTTTCCGGTAAGGGGAAGTTTCAGATATATTGCGGCAATGGCGGCGGTTATTGCTATAAGATGGACACTCAGTGACCTGAAAAGCATAAATTCTCACCCGCTTTTCACCCCCGTAATATCATTTCTGCCGACCTTTGCGACTGGACTTGCTATGCTCAGTACAATGGGCTATTCTCCCGATAAACTGAGCATATATTTCATAGAGGCGTCAATATGCGCTGCTGCGGCATATTTTATTAATCAGAGCATGATAATAATTAAGGGCACAAAAAGCCTTGGTATGCTCAGTCCTCAGGAGCTTGCCTGCCTGATAATGACGGGCTGTATCGGTCTGCTGTCTCTTGCGGGAATAAACATATGGATATTATCAGTCGGAAGGATAATTTCAGTACTTGCTGTTCTGTTTTTTGCGAGATACGGAAATGTCCCCGGAGGTGCAGTAGCGGGTATAGCAACAGGTACGATACTCGGTATGTCCTCATATGACTATTTTTTCCTCGGAGCAGCTTATGCCTTCGGAGGACTTACAGCGGGTTTGTTTGCGCCTCTCGGAAGGGTTGCTTCGGCAGGCAGCTTTATGCTTTGTACGCTGATAATAGCTTTGCAGGCTGCTGAACCCGAAAGGCTGATAGGCTGTTTTTATGAAATGGTCATAGCCTCGGTAATATTTCTATTGCTCCCGAAGGGAACGGCAGGCTTTTTGCGCGGAATATTTCTTAAAGGTGACAGTAAGGACAATTTCGAGAGCCTGAGAAAATCGGTCATCATGCGTCTGTCCTTTGCTTCTGGAGCACTTTCTAATGTATCTAAGGAGGTAGAGGAGGTATCGGGAAGGCTTGAGAAGCTTGTAACACCGTCAATGGATGAGGTCTATACCGAGGCAGTTGAAAATACCTGTTCACGCTGCGGAATGAGGGTATTTTGCTGGGAGCATCGTGACGGAGTGAGCATAGAGGGACTGAAATATGCATCGGATAAGCTTATCAAGGACAGACAGATAAAAGCCGAGGATTTTGCAGAGGATTTTAAGCGCAAATGCTGTAAGGCCGGGGAAATGGCAAATGCGGTCAATAAATGCTATGACAGGTTCCTTGCATCACAGGCGGCTGAAAAGAGAATAGAGGAGGTGAGGAGAGTTGTTGCCGGACAATTCTGCGGGCTTGGAGATATTCTGAGCGAAATGGCGGAGGAATATTCCGACTATGAAATATTTGACGGGGACCTTGAGGAACAAATAGGAATAAAGCTTAAAGAAACGGGCTTAACACCTGTTTCGGTAAGCTGCCGTGTTGACCATACGGGCAGAATGAGCATTGAAGCCGAGACAGAGGAGGCGCCGGCTAACAGCATAAAAAAGGCGCTTTTGCTTCGTGAGATATCGAGGATATGCGGGAGAAGCTTTGATGCTCCGTGTATAACCTCTGCATACGGTATAATGAGGATAACTCTTTGCGAGCGCCCGTGTTTTGATGCAGAGGTAGCGGGAAGTCAGCATATCTGCGGTGACGGCAGACTGTGCGGTGACAGCATGACATATTTCACAGACGGCACGGGACGATTTACCGCAATAATAAGCGACGGAATGGGAACTGGAGGCAGAGCGGCAGTTGACGGGGGCATGGCATCCGGTCTTATGGAAAAGCTGATAAAGGCTGGTCTGGGATATGATTGTTCACTGAGAGTTGTAAATTCGGCTTTGCTTGTGAAATCGGGAGATGAATCAATGGCAACTCTTGATGTTACTTCAATAGACCTATATTCAGGTCATACCGAATTTATGAAGGCGGGCGCTGCGCTTACATTTATCAGAAAATCGGGTGAAATGTACAGAGTAGAAACACCGTCCTTGCCTGTGGGAATATTGCCTCAGACAGAGTTTATGTGCAGTGAGGACGAGCTGAACGAAGGTGATATCATTGTAATGGTCTCAGACGGAGCAATAGCAACGGGGGAGGATTGGTGTGAAAGAATGATAATGCTGTCAAAGGATCAGACAATGCAGCAGCTTGCCGATACAATAACATATGAAGCCATAGCGAGAAGAAGTGATGGAAGAGATGATGATATTACCGTTATAGCAATAAGAATAATCAAAGCATAAAAAATATCAATAATGTCAATTTGTTTACAAAATATACTTTATTTTTTAAAAAGGATATTATATAATAAAAAGGTATGCGGATTCGTATCTGCGAAAGAAAAAAAGGGAATATAAAAGGAGATTGGAAAATATGGTAAAACAAACTATAACCGTAAAAAATGCCGAAGGGCTTCATCTCAGACCTGCCGCTGTATTTGCTCAGGAAATGGCAGGCTATGACTGTGATATTACCCTTAAATACAAGAAAAGCGTTGTCAATGCAAAAAGCCTGCTGAGTATTCTTTCAGCCTGTATCGTATGCGGTTCAGAGATCGTCATAGAATGCAGCGGCAGTGATGAGATCGATGCCATGAGAAAAGCTATCAACCTTATTGACACCCAGTTTGCAGGAGTGCTCTGAATCAATGTACAATGTACAATGTGCAATGTACAATTGAGTAGTTTTCCTGATTCATTTTGCTGTTTTATTTCTATAGCACAAAGTAATTTTCAAATAGAAATAATTTAAGCAACAGCAGAAATGCAAAAGAAACAGATTAAGCAATTACTGAACTTGAATTGTTGCAGAAGT
>CACXDV010000218.1 GCA_902766585.1 uncultured Ruminococcus sp. | reverse complement strand
GATTCCTCCGAAAAGATAATAGAAACCGATTTCTCCTCTATACGCCTTCCCTCAGACGAAAAAACTCCCTCGCTGGTTCGTGTTGGATAAAACACTTTCCGGCAAGGGAGAAAAAGAAATTATTTACTTTTCATTTAAGATATTTTTATTTCGCATCCGCAGCAGAAGGAATAAATTATACATTCCTTTACCTTCTTGTCAAAAAGACGGTTTGCAGCTTCACGATACAAAGAAAGCTGTTTTGAATATCTCTTTGCAAGCTCATTTAGATTCTGTACCGAATCGGTCTTATAATCAACAATTACAAAGCCGTCCGGCTCCTCAAAAATACAGTCCATGGCACCCTGAAGTATAGACTCCGAATCCTTATCAGGCTTTGTATAATCTTTTCCGTCGGGTAGATCCACTGCCATTTCTGCCGGTATGCTTACTGTAAACTGCATCTCTCTTAAAACATTTGAGCTGTTTATCATACGGGAACAAATACTGCTCTCTGCAAAGGTTCGTATTTTTTCTATATCAATAAGCGCCGCTTCATCTGTTGTCATCATACCTTCTTTAACAACTCTGTCTATCTCGGAGCTTATTCCTTCATCGGTCCCCAGCTTGGTAAGTTCTGCATACTGAACGAATTCATGTGCAGCTGTTCCGCGAATTGCAGCGGATACCTCTTCACTTTTTTCAAAGTCAGGTGTCTTTGACGCGGCAAATACAGTATTCACGGAATCATGCGTCAATGCAGAAGCTGTCACCTTTGAAGGAATTATTGTTCCGACATCAACAGGAACAGGCTCGAAGCGTTTTCCAAGGAAATCAATAAGATCGTCATCTGTTTCGTCTTCATACTCTCCCGTTTCCTTTTCAGAAACCTTTTCAAAGCTTTTTGCATGATAGTATTTCCATTTTGTTTCGCACGGAAGAGCAGGAAGATAATTCATTTCAAGCGGATCATCCGATACCCCGGCATCCATTCTCAGCTCTGCCATATCCTTATTCAGAAGCGCACACACAGCTATCCAGTCCTCAAAGGTATTGCACAATTCTATCGTAACAGGTGACAGTCTGCCTGTTATATCATCATAAACTACCTTTTCCGCTAAATCATTAAGATATTTATTATAACCGCTCACACCATCCTTATCAGGCTTGTTATTGACTGATGCAAGGATAATAAGCTTTTCCTTCGGACGTGTGAGCGCTACATACAGAAGACGGATAAGCTCGCTTTTTTCTTCCTTATCCTTTATCGACTTGATAACATCAAACTGCAGGGTATTGTATTTTAGTCCGCTGCCGTCTTCAACACATCTCATGCCGATACCGTATTCATCATGGAACTTGATTTTATCATTATCCGACTGTCCCTTGTTATTTGTATTTGCAAGAATACAGATCGGAAATTCAAGTCCCTTGGAGTGATGTATCGTCATTATCTTTACTGCATTCACGCTGGCAGAATCAGAGACCATCATTCCCTTTCCGCTGTCCTCAAGATATCTGATATTTCTTACAACACCTGTAAGTCCGCAAGCGGAGGAGCTTTCCAAATCGCTGATATATCCTAAAAAACGTCTGAGATTCTGAACACGCAATTCTCCGTCTGACATCGCGCTCATCACGGACTGATAATCAGTTTTTTCCATGAAAAGCTGTACAAGCCTGTCAGCGGGATAGGTCACGGCAAGATATCTGAATTCATCAATCAAGTCGATAAACTTCCCGACCTTTTCAGCCAGCGCTTCATCAATATGTATCGGCTCTTTTTCATCGGCAGAAGCAGTTTCTTCTTCGATATCTGTTTCTTCCGCCGGAATCTTTTCAGCTTCCTTATTTTGTTCCTCATAAAGCAAGCGAAGTCTTCTCAGCCTTTTAAAGAGACCTTTTGCATAGACATCCTTTATATCTATAAGCTCATCCGGAGTAAATCCGAAAACAGGACACATCAGCGCGGCAAGAACATCCGTATCGCTTCTCGGATTATTTATTACCCTCAGACATGAGATAATAGATTTTACCTCATAGCAATCAAAAAGATTAAATTCTGTATCCGTATATGCAGGGATATTTCTCTTTTCCAGTTCCCTCGCATATATATTTGCGCGGTCCTTAACTGCCCTCATAAGAATACAGAAATCACTGTAAACAGGCTTACGCATCGTTTTCTTTTCCTTGTCATAAACTGTGCTTTCCTTCATCATCTTTTCGATAAGCATAGCACAGTATGCCGCCTCGTTCTTAACAAGGCTGATATCTTCCTCACCGGCTTCGACTTCTTCCTCATTATAGTCTATTATATGAAGCTGTACATTGTCTTCGCCATTCTGAGGATATTCTGCTCCTGCGGTAAGTGCCTGAGTATGGTCATAATCTATTTCTGCGGACTTTTTGGACATCAGAAGACCGAAAATATAATTTACGCTTTCAATGACATCAACACGGCTTCTGAAATTCCTATCAAGTATTATTAGGGCAGGGAATTTCTTTTCCTTCCTGTCATAAATAGTGCTTTTTTCGCACCTGTTTCTGAACAGTACGGGCTTTGCCTCTCTGAAACGGAATATACTCTGCTTTATATCTCCGACAACAAAAAGATTTTCCTCATTTCGTGATATAGCCTTAAATATCTTTTCCTGTATATCATTCGTATCCTGATATTCATCGACCATTATCTGATCATAGTGCTTTGAAAGCTGTTCGCCGAAATCGGTACGCTTATATTCTCCCGTTCCTTCATCAAAGCTGTAAAGGAGCTTGAGCACAAGAGCCTCAAGGTCATGGAAATCAAGTATTCCTCTTTCGCATTTCTCAGCAAAGAATTTTTCTTGAAATTCCTTCATCATTTCACCAAGACATTTTATAACAGGATAAAGCTTATTATTATTTTCTATGACCATTTCATTTGTATAGCATAAATACGTTTTCAGGTCATTCTGAACAATTTCGCGGGCTGCTTTGTAATTCTGCATAGCAGCATTTATTTCGGTAGTATAGGGAGTTCCCAGCCTTACAGAAATCTTTGTTTTATCAAACATTTCTGTTATGACAGTACTGATATCGTTCAAATCGGGACTTTCGGCGCTGAGAAGTTCTTCAGCTTTTTTAATATATTCGCCAAATACTTTGATTCCGTTATCAAGAGTATCAAGGTTCTTTCTTTTGGTTCCGATCTTTTTCAGTTCTTTTTTATCTGTGATTCCCTCAAATGAAGCTTCCATTTCCGGCCTGCCTTTTTTAAACAAAGCAGCGGCTCTTTCATAATAATGTCTTACGATAAGAAGTTTATCCCTTGCAGTATCTGAATACAGCTTTATTATACCTTTTTCGCTCAAGTCGGATTCAGGATCGTATATTGCTATACTTTCCTTTAACCATAGCTCAGGAAAAGCATGAGAAATATATTTATCATATGCTCCCAGAAGCTCATTTTCAAGATCGGAATCAAGCTTTTCACTTGTAAGCATCATACTGAGCAAGCCAAAGGCTTTCCCGTATTCCTCATCATTTTCCGCCCTGTCATAGCTTGACTCTATCAGCTCGGTCATAAGCTTTCTTCTCAGCTCGATCAGACCTGCTCCTGTTTCGATCTTAAAATCACGGTTCACACCAAGCTGGTAATAATTCTCCCTTACTACCTTTGAACAGAATGTATCTATCGTACAGATATCCGCCATCTGCAAAAGCATCTGCTGATGACGATAAAAATCATTATAAGGCTCCTTGTCAATAAGCGCTTCAAGCCTATCAGAAATACGTTTTTTCATTTCGGCGGCTGCCGTTTTCGTAAAGGTAAGAACCAATAATCTGTCTGCCGGAATCTTTTCATCAATAAGCAGATGTATAACCTTTTCAACAAGCACCCATGTTTTGCCTGATCCGGCGGCGGCAGAAACAGTTACTCCGCCTCCGGATGCAAATATTGCGTCTTCCTGATTTTCAGTCATTTTAACTTTTTTATCACTCATCTTTCTTCTCCTCCCCCGAATCTGACATTTCCGCCTTCATAACTTTGATAACAGACTTTTTATCCGGAGTTTTCAGTTTGCGCCTTGCTATTCCCTTCTCAATTCTGCATACGGATGAAAACTCACAAAAAGTACACGCATCCTTTGTGGGGTTCACTTCGATATTTCCGTTATAAAGCTCTGTTGCCATTGCATTGATTTTATGACGTACATACTTAAAGATAGTATCAAAATCTTCCTTAGTTGCAACCCAGCTTGATTGGGCGTTAAATTCGTCGTATGCGTTCGACTCACTGCTTTTCTTCGGATCCTTAATAGGCACAGCAGGAATGAACTCACCATTAAGCTCAGGCTCCATCTTTGAAAGTATATCTTTATCAGCCAACAAAAGTCCCTTCATTTTCAGACTGTCATCAATTTTCTTATTGCCCTGGCTTCTTTCTGATGCAGCAGATGCCCCACCTGATTTTCCCAGCGACGGGACATACAATACTCCGGCAGGAATCAATTCTCCCTTTTTATTATATTTCTTTTCTGCCTCTTCATTCTGGAGAATAGCATAAAGGTAAATGAACATCTGAAGCATTTGTCCGTTAGTAAGCTCACCAAGATTGAACTTTGCCTCACTTTTAGTCTTATAGTCTATGATTCTGATATATGTATTACTATCATCCTCATACAGATCAACTCTGTCAACATAACCAGTCACAAAGATATTTTCTCCCGTCGGAAGAGATAACTTAAATGCCGGGGTACTGTTTTCGGCTTTATCTCCGCCTATGTGCAGTTCAAAATCTACCGGCTTAAACTGATCGTTTTCAAACTGCCTGCACATTCTTTTGATCACCAGAAAAGCGTGCATCCTTATTCTCCTGCCTATTGCCTCAAAGCGTCCTCCGCGCTCCTGTGCGTCACCGAGGTTTTCGACAAAAGCATCATATTGCTCTTTTATGACTTGTGCAAGCTTTGCATCATCAAGCTTTTTAAGAGAGTCGATAGTTATATCCTTGAGAAGCTTTTCAAAAATAAAATGCATTGCCGTACCGAACAGGGCATGATCAAAAGAGGTTTTCTTAACTGATTTTATTTTTAGCCCGTACTCACAGAAATAAGAAAAACGGCATGAATAATATGTTTCTATCTTCGTACTTGACAAATACATATCCTTTCCGAACAGCTTCCTTGCCCTTGAATGATCCTCTATTGAGAATTTTCTTCTTTCTGCTGCCCTTTTGATCGCCTCTACCCTGTATTCATAATCTGTACGAGTGGAAAAATATGTTTTCATAGTATCGGATAATCTGCCCTTGCTGTTCCATGATCTTGCGCAAAGCTCAAAGCTCTGTTTCGGTGTATAGAAAATTTCTTCATTCTTTAATGAAGGATCGGTAAGCTCTTTTCTTTTTTCTGGCACTGTATCGGATAACAGAAGCTTGATTTCGTGGAAAATTACCGAAGCATCATAACTGTCACCGGATGTACTGCGGCTATGGCGTGTGACAAAAAGCTTTTCAGACGGTGCAGTAAGTGTCATATATACATTCATCTTTTCTTTAAGCGAATTTCCTATAACAGAAGGACGCAGGGGCAGTTTTGTTCCATCCGAAGATTCGCCGCGAAGAAGTCTTCTTTCACTGTCAGTAAAAATTCCTACATCAAAAGGCTTCGCCGGGAAAACACCTTCATTTGCTCCTATCGCAAAAACTGCCTTCGGATCATTACTTCTGACAGTACCCGCTGTTCCAACAGTTACACTGTTCACTGTACGCGGGATATCTGATATCGGACTGCTCTTAAGATATATCCTCAGAAGCTCAAGGTAGCTTCGGCTATCCATAGGTCTGTCCTTAAGAACAGTATGCATACGGCTGAGAATATCCATACATATATCCCATACCGACATCTCGCGCTCGATCGATACCTTATCTATTCTTCTTTTAAGCACCGATATCAGCTTTTTGAAACATTCCTTGCAGTTGTATTTTTTCATAAGCTCATATAGAGCAACTGTTATCTCTGCACCGTCGGCGGCTGATTTTATACTGCTTTCAAATTCTGTCAGAGGTTCAATAAGCTTCTTTCTGATATCCTCTATTTTTTCAATATCCTTTTTCGTTTTTTCCTTGGCTTTTTCATCAGCTTTATTATCACTGCGGTTGCCGGCAGGATCCATTGTAAAGGGTGTACGCCAGCGCTTGCCCTTTATATCCCATATATAACAGTATTCTTCAAGCAGGTCTGTCTCACTGAGCGTAAGACCGGCCATGCGCGTTTTTACCATGCGAAGAATGGATTCCGTATCAAAGCCGGAATGTACCGCTGTAAAGGCGGAAATGATAAATTTAATAAGATGCTTGTTTTCAAGAGGCTCGGGAGATGAAAGAAAATACGGTATCGAATACTTCGGAAACTCCGATGCAAATATCGGTCTGTACCTGTCTGTATCTCTTCCGATTATCTCAATATCGCTGTACTTCATATGATCATTATGAACAAGCTCAAATATCCTCTGAGCTATGTACTGCACCTCGTCATAGATATCGGTACCCTCATAAAGCGCTACGCTTCCATTATTTTCAACAGGCTCGGGACGGCTGACATCTTCCCCTGTCAATCTGTAGGAAGAGAATAATCCGTCCTCGACAGCAAGAAGCGCATCACTTTTATAATAACCGTTATAGACGCTGAACTCGGTCTTTATTTCAATATTGTTACTCGAACAGTACTCTCTTAAACAGTTATACGTCTCATTAGGCTCTGCAAAAATACAGGAGGATTTTTTTAATGCAACCTTGTCACAGCAAAGTGAAATGAAAACATCCTCAGCCTGATTCATTATGATCTTAAGCATATTGAGTTCCAGTGCTGAAAATCCGTAAAATGAATCAACAAATACATATTTATCCTTGAAAAACGGTTTTCCTCTGAGTATATCCGCTGCCTTTTTCAGATCATCATCCGGATCGGCATAGGTCTCACCTAAAATACTGTCATATGCTTCATAGATCAATGCGCTGTCTGCAAGCTTATCCGACAAATTTTTATCATTTACACAGCGCGAAGCATCAAGAAGCTGATCCGGACTGATATCACAGCATTTATATTCATTAACTGCGTTCAGCATCGGCTCAATAAGCTCCATTGATTTCTTTAAGCTTTTTCCTGAATCGGTATATAACCTGAGCTTCGGCGCACACTGTCCGATAGCCATACTCATAAGAACTGCCTTTGTGCCGTCATCTGCTGTTTTCTTTGCAAAACCATGATAAGTCTCAAAAATAAGCCTGCAAAGACTCCGAAAGCTCAGTACCCTTATTTTTGCAGCCCTTTTTGCGCCAAGCTGTTTGAGCAGTTTTTTCTCATTATTGAATGAGCATTGTTCCGGAACAATAAGCACAGCCTCCGCCTTCTTAGTCATCTCATCAATATACTGATGCAGCCTTTTGGTCCTGTCGGTGCCGTTTCTTCCTAAAATCAGATAAAGCATTGTCTTCTTCCTTTCTCAAATTGAATTAATATGACAATACACCAAATACCTGAGCATTTGGTGTACGTTTTATTGTATAGAATCAAACTTCTTCGTCAAAATCCTCTGTAAGCTGATTAAGACTTGCTGCTTTGAGGTATGCGTTTATAAATCCGTCAAGGTCGCCGTCCATTACGGCATTTACATTGCCTGTTTCATATGATGTACGATGATCCTTGACCATTGTATAGGGCATGAATACATATGAACGTATCTGCGCGCCCCATGCTATCTCCTTCTGAACACCCTTGATATCCTCTATCTTCTCAAGATGCTCTCTTTCCTTGATTTCAAGGAGCTTGGATTTAAGCATTGTCATTGCCATATCCCTGTTCTGATACTGGCTTCTTTCTACCTGACATGATACTACGATACCTGTCGGCTTATGCGTAAGGCGTACAGCAGATGAGGTTTTATTTACCTTCTGACCGCCTGCGCCGCTTGCACGATAAACCTGCATCTCAATATCATCATCGCGTATTTCTATATTGATACTGTTGTCGATCTCAGGCATAACCTCAAGAGAAGCAAATGAAGTATGTCTTCTTCCTGACGCATCAAAGGGAGATACTCGCACAAGACGATGTACTCCCGACTCGCTCTTGAGATATCCGTAGGCATTCTCACCCTCTATAAGAAGCACTGCGCTTTTAAGACCAGCTTCTTCACCGTCAAGGTAGTCCACTTCCTTAACCTTGAAATTATGACGCTCTGCCCAGTGTATATACATACGGTAAAGCATCATTGCCCAGTCCTGAGCCTCTGTTCCGCCTGCTCCGGCATGGAAGGTAAGAATGGCATTCTTTGAATCATATTCTCCTGTGAGAAGAGTCTGGAGCTTCTGATTTTCAAGTGATGTCTTGACCTTTTCGACCTCACTTTGCGCTTCTTCAAGAAGTGACAGATCCTCTTCCTCATCCGCAAGCTCGATCAGCGCCATAGTATCATCATAAGCTGTGACAAGACCTTCATATTCTGCGACCTTATTTTTTAATGTACCTGTTTTCTGTAATATCTTCGTAGAATTCTCTACATCATCCCAGAAGCCCGGCTGTGAAGCTCTCTGCTCAAGCTGTTCTATTTCCATTTTAAGCTTTTCAAGTCCGAGAGCATTTGCAAGCTCCTCAATATCGGGATGCATACCCTCAAGTTTTAATCTGAGTTCCTCAAATTGTATCATAATTTCACCGTTCCCTTAAATCTTTTTACCGCATGGAAATACGGTACTAAAACCGTTATAAACATTATAAAATAAATCTGCCGCTTTGTAAAGTGCTAATTTTTTATTTTGTACAATATATTGTCACCATATCAGTACTAATTGCTTTACAATTATTTTCAGGATTGCTTTACAATTATTTTCAGGATAAACTTGCTAATCAATAAATTATATAGTATAATGGTTATAATAATCAAATAGGAGTGTAAAATGGATTTTAATAAATACAAATGTCCCGTATGCGAAAAGCAGTTTGAGGATAATGACGATATAGTTGTCTGTCCAAAATGCGGAGCACCGTATCACAGGGACTGCTATCAGATAAAAAACAAATGCATTTTTCCTGAGCTTCATAAGGAGCATAAATCATGGATCGAGCTGAATAAGCCTGATGAACCGGAGGAAGTCCCGCCTGTTGAGGTCGATAACAATATTATTATCTGCAAACACTGCGGTCACAAAAATCCGGCAAGCGCAAATGTATGCGAAAGATGCGGATTTGTTCTTGAGAAGTATAACAAAAACGTCCCTCCCTTCTTCGGTGAGGATTTCTATGATAATGACGACGACGGCAATAATCCCTTTATCAGGATCGGCACTATAAACTCTGATCCGTTTTCGGATATATTACACGGACTTGATAATGATAAGGATTATGACGGTGTTTCCGGAAAAGAGCTTATAAGCTTTATCGGTCCCCGTGAGTTTTATTACAGCTTTGCTTTCCGGTCAATCAAAAAACGGAATTATAGCCGTTTCAATTTCGCATCATTTTTCTTTTTTGAGCTTTGGTATTTTTATCGAAAACAGTATCTTAAAGGATTTATATGCCTTTCATTGACACTTTTGCCTCTTATCATGCGGCTGATCGCATCCTTCTTCTTTTCTGATGAATTTAAGGCACAGCTTATTGAACAGGCAAATGCAGCAAGCTACAGCAATATAAATACATTTGTAGACTGGCTCTATACAAATGCTTCTACACTTGAAATAGCAATGTATGTTCTGCCTGAGCTGTTGTTAATACTTGTTTTCGTAATAAAAATATTCCTTGCATTCAATGCCAATAAGAATTATTACCGCTTTGCCGTCAAAAAAATCAAAAAGGTCAAATCTTTGCCGTTAGAGGAAAATGAAGATGTTCTTGAAAAGATCAGAGATGCCGGCGGAGTTAATTTTTCTGCAGCATTCTGTGTTTTCATCTGTGAAGTGATTCTATATTTCTTTATAGCACTATTATAATATTCAGAAAAAAATTATCCAAGGAGGAAAACAAAATGAAAGTAACAAAAGCAGTTATCCCCGCAGCCGGTCTCGGTACGCGAGTGCTCCCCGCAACAAAAGCAATGCCGAAGGAAATGCTCACTATCGTTGACAAGCCCGCTATCCAGTACATTGTTGAAGAAGCAGTCAATTCAGGAATTACGGATATCCTTATTATAACCAACCGCGGAAAGGGGATCATGGAAGACCATTTCGACCGCGCTCCTGAGCTTGAAGTCAGACTTCAGCAAACAGGAAAAACTGATGTTTATGATGAAATAGTTTCTATCTCACGTTTAGCAAATATCTTCTTCATTCGTCAGAAGGAAACAAAAGGTCTTGGTCATGCAGTAAGCTGTGCGCGTTCCTTTGTAGGCAACGAGCCGTTTGCAGTACTTTATGGTGATGATGTAATAATCGGAGATGATCCTGCCTGCGGTCAGCTTATCCGCGCTTATGAAAAATACGGTAAAGCAGCAGTCGGAATCAAAGCTGTTCCCGAGGATGCAATTTACAAGTACAGCTCACTTAAAGTCGAGCATCTTACAGACAATCTTTACAACTGTACCGATATGATAGAAAAACCAAAATCAAAGGAACAGGTTCTTTCACTTTTCTCTATCCTCGGCAGATGCGTACTCACTCCCGATATTTTTGATATCCTTGAGCATACAGCTCCCGGTGCCGGCGGTGAGATTCAGCTTACAGACGCTATGAAAACACTCGCTCAGACTGTTGGTATTACAGGCGTAGATTATACAGGCAAGCGCTATGATATGGGCGACAAGCTCGGTACTCTTCAGGCAACCGTTGAGATCGCACTCCGCAATCCGAAGCTTGGCGAACCTTTCAAGGAGTATCTGAAGGAATTAGTAAAAACCTTCTGATAAACGTACATTAAATTGTACTGTTAAGTTCAAAATATTGTATATATCACCCTTGACTTTTTTCGTCAGGGGTGTTATACTTTCATTGTTGTGTTTTACATGACATATCCTTGCTCCCATAAGGGGGCCAAAGTCCATAAGGAGGTGCAAAGACAATGGCAGTAATCAATTCCTATGAAGCAGTATTTGTGATTTCTTTGAAGCAGG
>CACXDV010000217.1 GCA_902766585.1 uncultured Ruminococcus sp. | reverse complement strand
GTATTTGAAACGGGGAAGGATAAGAAGGAATATGCTGTGGCGCTGTATTCGACCGAAAAGGGAACAAAGCAGAATATCAGCATAATATCCCATGAAGCGGACGGCTGGAAATGGGTAGGAGGTCATACGAATACCTGTACAGGCATTGACAGACTGATATTTGATGATATAAATAATGACGGCAAGGATGAGATACTTGTAGGCTGGACAACGGTAAATGAGGGACAGAATACGCTTTCAGCCTATTCGATAGAGGATGAAAGCATACGTGAAATGGCAATTTCGGAAAGCTATACCGATCTGGTGATCGCTGATATCACTGAAAACGAATCCAAGGATATCATGCTTTTGACGCTTAAATTCAATCAGGCACCCTCTACTGCAAAGCTGCTGCAGTATTCCGAACAGGAAAAGCGTCCGATAGCGAAGCTTTCGATAGAGCTTGATCAGGAGATAACGAGATTTGCTAATACCATGTACGGAAAAATCACTTCCGAAAAGAATGGAATTGTTATTGACGGTGAGAAAAACGGAGGAATGTTTTCTACTCAGGTCATATACTATGATACAGCGCTGCAGAAGCTGTATAATCCGCTTGTCACTGAGAGCGACAGCGGCGCTTCTTCAAATGTCACGACCAGAAAGGATATGATTACCTCAAGGGATATCAACGGCGACGGCATAATAGAGCTGCCTGTCGTATCACAGCTTCCTGTACCGGGAGGAACGGCACCGTCTTCGGTATGCAGTTCCGTATCATGGGGGATAATTGATCTTGAAAAGGGCAGTCTTGCTCATGTTATCAGCACTGTAATGAATTATAAGGACAGCTATTATTTTATAATGCCTGAGACATGGAACGGCAAGGTAACTGCAGTCAGTGATGCAGGGTGCCGCAGCATGAGCTTTTATCTGTGGTCCTGCAAAACGGATTCCTTCGGAGATATAATGCTGAGGATAACAAGAATGTCCTCAGCTCAGTGGGAAAAAGAAAAGCCGGCTGGCAGCTTTCTTGTTAAGGAAGCAAAAAAGGGCAATACGCAGTTTGTTATTGCCGCCGAATTGTTTAAAACCGAGGCAAAGAGCGAGCTTAATATAAATAAAGCAAAGGTAATGCAATCTGTAGTGATACTATAAAAAGAACCGAGGTAATGAATTTATGAAAAATATTCTTGTTGCAGAGGATGAGACCGCTATCCGTGATTTTGTGGTTATAAACCTTGAACGTGCGGGATATAATGTCACCGAGGCTGAAAACGGCGCAGTAGCGCTCCAGAAATATGATGAAGCAAACGGTGATTTTGATATTGCTGTTCTTGATATTATGATGCCCGAAATGGATGGTCTCAGCGTATGCAAGGAACTGAGAAAAAGAAACGGCAATCTTGGAATAATCATGCTTACAGCCAAAACACAGGAAATGGATAAGGTATCCGGACTTATGCACGGAGCAGATGATTATGTTACAAAGCCCTTCAGTCCTATGGAGCTTGTTGCCCGTGTAGATGCGCTTTACCGCCGTATAGCGATAGCAGAGATGAGAAGTGAGAATAATTTTAAGGAGGAGATAAAATCAGGCAGCTTCTCCCTTAATCTTAAAAACCATTCTCTCAAGAAAAACGGAAAGCTTATCGAGCTTACACAGGTCGAATTTCAGATAATGGAATACTTTTTCTCAAATCCTGGAACTCCGCTTGACAGAAGTGCCATACTGAAATATGTATGGGGCGAGCAGTATGTAGGAGAGGAGAAGATAGTGGATGTAAATATCCGCCGTCTGCGTATGAAGGTAGAGGATAATCCCTCATCACCCAAATATATCGTTACCGTATGGGGACTCGGTTATAAGTGGGATGCCAAATAATGAACGGAGGTGCAGGGTTTGAAGGGTATAACAAAGCGCTGGGTAATGAATACCTTCGGAGTTATCCTGATAATACTGTTTGTACTGATAGTGGCATTTTCCGTAGTGGTACAGGGGCTGTATTATAACGGCATAAGGCAGACGCTCAGCGGACGTTCCGGAGAGCTTACTGCGGTATTTTCCGATTATGACGGCGGCTTTTATGAAATGGCAAGAAAATATGTTGAGGAATTTCCTGATAAGGAAATGATGGAGCTTATCGTTATAAATAAAAACGGAGATCCTGTCATAAACTCCACAGGCTTTTCCCCCGATACAAAGCAGCCTATGCCCGATTATGACGCGGCCCTTCTGAGCAGTGATAAAAGGGCGGACTGGTACGGAAATAATAATTCAGGTGAAAAAATAATGGCTCTGACAAGGATAATAACCGACAGCAACGGAGATAATGTCGGAGCCATGAGATATGTTGTCTCTCTTGAGGAGGCAGACCGCAAGATATTCATAGCGATAGCGCTTGTTTGTGTTGCGGGCATACTGATAATGTTTTTTATATTTCTATCAAGTACATATTTTCTTCAGTCGATAGTTCGTCCTGTAAGGGAGATAAGTGAGACTGCAAAGAAGATAGCCCGCGGAGATTTTGATGCCCGCATCAATAAATTCTATGATGACGAGATCGGAGATCTTTGCGATACCATAAACTATATGGCAGGAGAATTGGGCACTGCCGACAAGCTGAAAAATGAATTTATCTCATCAGTATCGCATGAGCTGAGGACACCGCTTACAGCTATTCAGGGCTGGGCTGAGACAATGCAGCTTGACGGATATAATGATAAGCGTACTCTTGAAAAGGGTATGGGAATTATTATTAAGGAAACAGCCCGTCTCGGAGGAATAGTCGAGGAGGTACTTGATTTTTCAAGGATACAGCAGGATCGTATGGTTCTTATAATGGATAAGGTCGATATCCTTGCTGAGCTTGATGAATCTATATATATGCAGAAGGAGCGCGCTGTAAAGGAGAATAAGCATATAACCTATGAGGCTCCGGATACGGATATGCTCCCTGTTGTTGTCGGAGACAGAAACCGACTGAGACAGGTATTTATAAATATCATAGACAATGCGCTCAAGTATTCCTTTGCCGACGGAGTAGTGAATATTACCGTTGAGGTGATAGGAGATAAGATAATAATTACCGTTGCAGATAACGGATGCGGTATTTCGGCGGAGGATCTCCCGAAGGTCAAGCAGAAGTTCTATAAGGCAAATCAGACTGTAAGGGGATCCGGAATAGGTCTTGCGGTTGCTGACGAAATAGTTAAGCTACATAACGGCGAGCTGGATATAGACAGTACCGAGGGCGTAGGAACGACGGTATCCATTATTCTGCCGATACTCCCTGTTGACGATGATACTCAGGATGATGAGTCAGAGCAGAAGCAGGCAGAGGAATAAGACAAATCAGAGGTCTGGAAAATGACCGCTGAAAAATCAGGAGGAAAATATGGGATTTTTTGCAAAGATCAGAGATGGACTCAAAAAGACGAGAGATGCTCTTTTCGGAAGGATAGATTCGCTGCTGAAATCCTTCACAAAGATAGATGATGAGCTTTTTGAAGAGCTTGAAGAGCTTCTTGTTATGGGCGATGTAGGAATGTACACCTCTGAGAAGATATGTGAGGAGCTTAAAAAGAGAGTAAAGGAGGAGGGAATTACCGATCCTAAGGAAATAAGGCGTCTGCTTGAGGAAGTTGTTACTGAGATGCTCAAGGGCGGTCAGGAGCTTGATACAAGTACAAAGCCGTCCGTAATACTTGTTATAGGCGTAAACGGTGTCGGTAAGACCACTACTATCGGAAAGATTGCAGCAAAATTTGTAAGAGAGAAAAAGAAGGTCATACTTGCAGCAGCGGATACCTTCCGTGCGGCTGCAATTGATCAGCTTGAAATATGGGCTGAAAGAAGCGGTGCTGATATAATAAAGCAGAATGAAGGTTCAGATCCGGCGGCAGTAGTATTTGATGCCATTTCCGCAGCGAAGGCAAGGGGCGCGGATATAATTATTGCCGATACAGCGGGCAGACTTCATAATAAAAAGAACCTTATGGCAGAGCTTGCAAAGATCAATCGTATAATTGACCGTGAGCTTCCCGGCGCGGCAAAGGAGGTACTGCTTGTACTTGATGCTACGACCGGACAGAATGCCGTTAATCAGACGAAGGAATTTAAAAATGCCGCCGGAATAAGCGGTATAGTTCTTACAAAGCTTGACGGTACTGCAAAGGGCGGTGTTGTGCTTGCCATAAAGGAGGAGCTTGATGTTCCGGTCAAATTTATAGGTGTAGGAGAGCAGATAGATGATCTCCAGCCATTTGATCCTGAAGAATTTGCAAAGGCACTCTTTATGGATGATGACAGCTTTGCAGAGCTTGAGGAGGAAGAAACCGAGCCTGAGTCACAGGATAACGGCGAGGATGAATTCAAGCCCGCTACAGCAGATATATGGGCTAAGATAGATGCCGAGGCTGAGGCAGAGCGTCAGGCAGAAATGTCCGATAAGGATGAGGAAGAGCTTATGCGCGAAAAGCAGGAGGAAGAAGAAGCTGCAAGGCTTGCGGCAGAAAAGCAGAAGGAAGAGCAGAAGAAACGCGCCGAGCAGCGCAAGGAAAAGGCTAAATCAAAATACAACTGGAATACTGTGGCTGCCGAAGGAACCGATACATCCGGTGATGAAGACGATGAATGGCTTAAACAGTGGAGAAGCGGCGGAGAATAAGAAAAGGGGTATGATAATATGACGTATGTTATCGCATCAAACAATCCCAAAAAGGTTGAAGAACTTCAAAGAATACTTAAGCCTGTCAATGTTACGGTGAAGACCGCGGCAGAGCTTGGAGTAGAGCTTGGAGAAATAGAGGAAACAGGCATGACCTTCAAGGAAAATGCCGAAATCAAGGCAGAAGCGGTTATGAAGAAAACAGGTTATCCTGCGATCGCGGATGATTCAGGGCTTTGCGTTAAGGCGCTGCAGGGCAGACCCGGTGTTTATTCCGCAAGATATGCCGATACTGATGAGGAAAAGATAAACAAACTGCTCAATGAGCTTCGTGACAGCGGAAGCGAGGACAGAAGCGCTTGCTTTGAATGTGTTATTTGCTGCTGCTTCAGGAACGGAGAAAAGATATTCGCATTCGGAAGCTGTGAAGGTACTATAGGCTATGCTCCCCGCGGAACCAACGGCTTCGGATATGATCCTATTTTCTTTGTGGAAGGAAACAAGACCTTTGCCGAGCTTACGGATAATCAGAAGGATGCCATGAGCCACAGAGGAAGAGCGCTCAGAGCATTGAGTGAGATGCTTGCCGAGCGTATGTCCGGACAGTGAATATGAAAAAAGGAGAGAGGAAATGCTTACAAGTAAACAGAGAGCTTTTTTGCGTTCGCTGGCTAATGATATTGATACGATAGTTATGGTCGGCAAGGGCAATATGAGTGAACAGATAATCAAACAGGCAGATGATGCGCTTACCGCAAGGGAAATAATAAAGGGAAAGGTGCTTGAAAGCTCAGAGCTTTCTTCAAGGGAGGCAGCGGAGCTTATTGCCGCACAGACCGGAAGTGAGGTAGTTCAGGTAATCGGTTCAAAATTCGTTCTGTTCAGAAGAAATTCCGAAAAGCCTGTAATAGAGCTTCCGAAGGCAAAAAAGAAAAGGTGACTGTGATATGAAAACAGCAATGTTCGGCGGAAGCTTTGATCCGATACATAACGGTCATGTAAGCCTTGCAAAAGCCTTTGTCGAGACGCTCGGACTTGAAAGAGTATTGATAATTCCGACCTTTTATCCCCCGCACAAGCAGAAGAAAACTGCAGTTACCTCAGAACAGCGGCTTGAAATGTGCCGTCTTGCGTTTGAGGGCGAGGAGCTTTTTGAGGTCAGTGATATAGAGATCAGGCGAGAGGGAAAAAGCTATACTTATATGACGCTTGAGGAACTTTCAGAGCTGTATCCTGATGATGAGCTTTATCTTATCACGGGAGCAGATATGTTTATGACAATAGACGAGTGGAAAAATCCTGAGATCATATTCAGTCATGCTGTTATCTGCGGTGTGCCGAGAGATGATGATGATATTTCAGATCTGAGGGAAAAGGCAAAAAAGCTTTCGGCTATGGGTGCGAGGACGGAGATACTTGATCCGGGGATAATGACGGTATCAAGCACTGAAATACGCAGGCGTGTTTCAGACGGAGAATCAATATCCGGTCTGGTCCCGCCTTTGGTTGAGGATTATATTATTGAAAACGGTTTATATGCCGATTAAAAAAACTATAAACGGATGTGATAATATGACAATGAAGGATTATGAGACACTTATTGCCTCAAGAATGCGTCAGCCGAGATTCAAACATTCAAAAAATGTTGCAAAGGAGGCTGTAAGGCTTGCTAAAAAATACGGAGCCGATGTATCAAGGGCAGAGCTTGCAGGTATACTCCATGATGCTACAAAGGAAACTCCTGAGGACGAGCAGATGAGGTATATCGAAAAGGCGGGGATAATTCTGACGCCTCTTGAGTGCAGTACGCATAAGCTCTGGCATGCTATTTCCGGAGCAGCCTTTGTTCAGGTGGAGCTTGGGATAACAGATGAGGATATTCTTAATTCGATACGCTACCATACCACCGGAAGAGAGGGTATGAGCCTTCTTGAAAAGGTTATCTTCATAGCCGATTTCACCTCTGCCGAAAGAGATTATGACGGAGTTGACAGAATGAGAAAGGCAGCGGATAAAAGTCTTGAGGATGCAATGCTTGAGGGACTGAGCTTTACGATAGCAGACCTGTCTCAAAGAAAGCTTGCGATCGCACCTGATACATTTTCAGCATATAATGAGGTCGCAATGCTGAAAACCAACAAAAAGAAATAACGGAGGAAAAATAATGGATTCACTTGAAACAGCTATTCTTGCTGCAAGAGCGCTTGACAGCAAAAAGGGACACGAAATAAAGATAATAAAGATCAGTGATATATCGTCTATAGCGGATTATTTTGTTATCGCTGCCGGTACATCAAATACACAGGTAAAGGCTCTTGCGGACGAGGTAGAATTCCGTCTTGATCAGGCAGGTCTGAGTGTTTCAGCCATAGAGGGACAGAGAAACGATACATGGATACTCCTTGATTATATTGATGTTGTTGTTCATGTATTCTCAGATGAGGCAAGAAAGTATTACAGTCTTGAACGTCTTTGGGAGGACGGAGATATAATTGATGTTGATTTTAATGAAGAGGATGAAGACTGATGATTGATCTGTTATCCTTTTCCGATAATGATAATTATCTTGAAGATCTTACCACCGAGGGACCTGATCTGATAATGACAATAAGAACCTGGG
>CACXDV010000216.1 GCA_902766585.1 uncultured Ruminococcus sp. | reverse complement strand
GTCACAGCAGCAAGCACAGCGGTCACAAAAAACAGTCTCCCAAATTCTTCACCAAAGGACAAATGCTTCTCATTATCGGGGAATTCCTTTATAATTCCTGTCCTTTCACTTATCACCGCGCCAAGCGACAGCGCCGCAAGCTCCGGAAATATTATTTCATATTCGCCCAACAGCTCCGCGGTAAGCGTCATAAACACTACAGACAGCACCCCTGCCGCAAGACGAATAAACAGATTCCTTTTTTTCTTTATTACACTATTCATTATACCTCTTGCTCCATTGACGATGAATCAAATGCCTTGTCCCTGACCTTTGAATACATGATCACCGTATCTCCCTCCGACAGAATAAGACTGCCCTTCGGCTGCATGGAGGCTTCTCCCCTTTTCACCATTACAATTACAGACTGACGCGAAATATCAAGATCCTTTATCCTCTGACCGATCCATCGGTGATTTGCCTTAAGGGTGATTTTCCTGAGATAAACAGGCTTTTCATCCTTAATGGCTTCTGCTCCGATCACGAGGACATCTCCCTCCTTCAGAACCACAGAAGCCTTCGGAATGACCGTTGCATCTCCCCGCTGTATCACTGCTATCAGCATACCCTGAGGAAAAGACAGCTCGGCTATTCTTTTTCCCACCCAACTGTCACTTTCATTCAGCCTCATCTTTATAAAACGTATATCTGCATCGGAGAGGTCATCTATATTTGAAAGACGCGAATACTGCTCTACAAAGCCCGCGGATATGATACCGGTAGGGATCGCAACCATTCCGACACCAAGAAAGGCAATAAATATGCCAAAGGTTTTTCCAAGCGTAGTCACAGGGTATATATCACCGTAGCCCACGGTAAGAAGAGTAGAAGCAGACCACCATATACCGGAAAAGGCATTTGAAAATACCTCGGGCTGATACGGGTTTTCTATACTGTACATACAAAGACTTGCTGCAAGCATAAGCACAAGTATTATGAACACTGAGGACATAAGCTGCTGTTTTTTGCGGAGTATGACCTCGGCAATAACATTAAGCGAATCATAATATGCATTTATCCTGAACAGGCGCAGTATCCTTGCCACGCGGAACATCCTGAACACCGCAGCGCCCGCCGGAAAAAATGCGGGCAGGTAATAAGGCATAAAGGACAGAAGGTCAACTATGCCCGTAAATGAAAAAATATACTTGACAAGAGATTTCCATTCGTTTTTGTAGGGATAAAGACAGTTCGCAGTAAAAAGCCTCAGAACATAATCCACTGCAAAAAAAGCTATCGTCACGCCTTCAAGATAGTCAAACACCGCTCCGAATCTGCTGTCAAGTCCGTTATATGTACTGAGTATAGTTGCAGTAAGATTTATCAGAAGGGCAAGGATGCTCACGGTATCATACATCTGATTGATAAAGTCATCCACCACGCCCACGGAAACCATTTTAAATACCCTTATCCTGAAACGCTGGAAACGGTTCAGGTCTGGCGCATCATCAGGATAGTATTCATCAGGGTTTATATCGGCTGTAACAGAAGAGGGATCCTCACGCTCTTTCATTTATTTTCCCCCTTGGATCATTTATTCTTATTCACCCAGTTTGACGGATTAAAAGCAAGTATCAACGGGAATATCTCAAGTCTTCCCAGAAGCATTGCTATTGAAAGTATTATCGTTGAAAAATCGGAATAGGCGGAATAATTGCCCGCAGGCCCTACAACAGCAAAGCCGGGACCAACATTATTGAAGCAGGAAACCGCTGCCGAAAGATTAGTCTCAAAACCGAACGGCTCAAATGAAATAAGCAGGAATACGGCTACAATAATGAAGATATAAAGCAGAAAATAGGTGCTTACCCTATGTATCGTATTCTTATCGACAGGCTTTCCGTCAATTTTAAGCGAGGTCACCGAACGAGGATGAAGCTGCTGGCGTATGTCATTTATTACAGTCTTAGCCATGATAAGTATGCGTGATATCTTAAGTCCGCCCGCTGTCGAGCCTGCACAGCCTCCGACAAACATAAGTACAAATATCAGGTCCTTTGAAAGTACGGGCCATTTATCAAAATCAGCAGTCGAATAACCCGTTGTTGACATTATTGAAGTCACCTGAAAGAAGGAATTTCTCAGGCTGTCACCGAAATTGCCGTAAACCTTAAAGATATCAGCAGTAATTACCGTTGTTGAAACAACTATCATTCCAAGAAAAAGCCACAGTTCAGTATTCTTTAATGCGGCATTGAATTTCTTCATTATAAGCAGATAATAAAGATTGAAGTTTATTCCGAACAGAACCATAAATACCGCTATCACCCATTGAAGAAAGTGATTATAGCCTCCTATGGAATCTCCCTTTATTCCATAGCCTCCGGTTCCTGCCGTACCTAAAGCATGAACTATGCTGTCAAACAGCGGCATACCTCCGATAAGCAGTATCACTGTTTCAAGAATGGTAAGCGCAATATAGATAAAATACAGAATCTTTGCTGTATCCTTCAGCTTCGGAACAAGCTTGCCGACAACAGGTCCCGGCATCTCAGCCCTCATTATATGCATTGAACGTCCGGAATCCGTCGGTACTATCGCCATTATCAGCACAAGTATGCCCATACCGCCTATCCAGTGAGTAAAGCTTCTCCAGAAAAGAATACCATGACTAAGCCTTTCCACATCGGGAACGAGAGAGGCTCCCGTTGTTGTAAAGCCGCTGACCGTCTCGAAAAACGCATCAATATAATTAGGTATCTCACGGCTCAGAAAAAACGGCAAGGCTCCGAATACCGAAAGGAGTATCCATGCCAATGTTACGATAGAAAAGCCTTCCTTCGCATACATCATCTGATTATCAGGCTTGAATATAAGCCTCATAAGCACGCCCGGAACCAATGCTGCCGCTGCCGATACAACAAAGCAGATCACTATTTTCCATTCAAAATAAATCGCTGCAACTGCAAGCGGGATCAGCAGAAGCGCAGCCTCAAGCTCAAGGATCTGACCTACCCTGTATATAACCATTCGTCTGTTCATATATAATACAGCCCCTTAGGAAAGGATATCCGACAGGTCATTATGTCTGCCTCCCGCAGCAACAACAATTACCCTGTCACCCTGTAATATCTTATCGTCACCGGAAGGTATCAGTGCCTTCCTGTCACGGATTATGCCTCCGATAAGCACATTCTTACGCAGCCTCAGCTTCTTGAGCGGGACACCTATTCCCGGGAAATCTCCTCCCGCATTGAACTCAAGCACCTCCGCCTTATTATCCATGATATTATACATAGTCTCAACATTGCTTCCCTGCGAATTTTCAAGCGCTCTCGCATATCTTACAACAACATCGGCGGCTATCCTGCGGGGCGAAATAATACAGTCAAGTCCAAGCTTATCAGCCATTCCGATAAGCTCCTGACGGTTTACCTTTGTGATGACCTTCGGCACCTTGTTTACAGCCGCAAAAATGGAAAGAAGGATATTTTGCTCATCCATTCCCGTAAGCGCAACAAAGGCATCAGCAGAATTCAGTCCCTCCTCAACAAGCACCTCCTGCTGCGCTCCGTCATCATTAATTACGACCGTTCTGTTCGGCAGAAGGCTCACAAGCTCCTCAGCCCTGTTCTGATCGCGTTCTATAAGTCTTACGGTATTGCCGACGGAAACAAGCAGCCTTGCAAGATAATATCCGATACGGCTGCCGCCCAGTATCATTACATTCCTTGCCTGCTTGCTTTCAATTCCGAGCGCCTTCATAAGATTCTGCACCTCAACAGGTGAAGCTGTAAGTCCTATCCTGTCACCCTTTCGCAGTACAAAATCACCGCCCGGAATGAATACCTCGTCACCGCGCTGGACTGCAACAACAAGGAAATTCTGTTTCAGCCTGCTCCTGATATCCATAAGCTTCACGCCCGTAAGAGCCGATTCCTCCTTGAGAACTATCTCAACTATCTCAAAGCTTTTTCCGGAGAAGGTCTCTATCTTTAACGCATAGGGAAAACGAAGTATATTGAACATTTCCCTTGCAGCAAGCATTTCAGGATTAAGTGACAATGAAAGATCAAGCTGCTGGCGAAGAAAGCCTATATTTTCCGTATTATATTCGGGACGGCGTATTCTTGCTATGGTATGCCCCGCGCCGAGATTCTTGCCTATATAGCAGCACAGCATATTCAGCTCATCAAGATCCGTTACCGCAACAAGAAGGTCACAGTTCTCTATTCCTGCCTCCTTCAATGTCTTGCAGTCCGTACCGCTTCCGCATACTCCCATTGCATCATGTATATTTGTGACATTTTCTACCACCTTCGGATCAGTGTCTATCACAACAACATCATGTCCCTCTTCCGCAAGACTGGAAACCACTGTTGTGCCTATCTTGCCGCATCCGACAACAATTACTTTCATCTTTATCATTTACCTTTCTGTTTACATTCTGAAAACAAAAGCTTTACGGAGTCTGTAAACAAATACTCATAATAATAATATACCAAAACAGTTCAAAGTTCAACATATAATAAAAAAAAAGCATACAAATCAGGTATTTTGAGGCAAATTATGACAAAATCCTTTAATTATCCAAAAATTCAAATAAAAATCACAGTTATTTTTCATAATTTATATTGAAAATATAGAAACCTTTTGGTATAATAGTATGGAATGGAGGTATGGATATGGAGTCATGTTCCCAGTTATATACAAGGAAAATTGTTGATTCATTAGTCCACGGACTTGAACAGCAGCACAGCAGCATACTTTTTGTTAAGCATTATAACAATCTCAGCGTACCGATCGATTCTATTGATGAGGCAGTTTCAAAATATACTGCCGAAATAGATTTTCTGTACCATGAATTTGCTGCCAACAAAATGCAGGAGGCTTATGAGCCTTTTCTTGGCTGGATAAAGCAGCTTTATAATAAATATTATTCTTCCTGTCCGATAGACGAATTTCTCGAAGCTACGGATGTTTATTACCTCAGCCGTCCTACCCTTAAAAGCTATATTCTTAAGGGAGAGTGTGAACGTACTGAGGAACTTATCGTCGTCGAGGTGGAGTACGAGCGAAAGATGTTTGCCCGTTCACTTATCAATATTCTATCTTACATTTCAAAGGAGCATACTCTGTTTTTTGTTCTTAACCGACTCCATTTAGCAGAAAACAGTACCCTTGAATTCCTCTATCACTTCATTTCACAATCATACGATAATATTTCTCTTTTAGCAAACTATAATGAAGCATATGCTATACCGTCATATAATTCATCTATCTGGACTGAGCTTGTTCGTGAAATAGAAGACCTTAACTATATGCTCGACTGGAACATTCAGGATCCGAGCGCAAATATCAATATAATAGAGACCTTTGAGCCGAATATAGGCGATTTCAACGAATACCTTATTAAAATCAACAATATGATACAGACCGTTGCGGAAAGTCAG
>CACXDV010000215.1 GCA_902766585.1 uncultured Ruminococcus sp. | reverse complement strand
GCACATGGCAGTATCAATGCTATTTCCACTCTTACTGTCGCTGTTCTTGATCTCGGATATATGGATAATATGATACTCGGTCCGGCACCCAACGGGCTTATTTCCGGCGTTCCGGTCGTAATTGCAGCTCTGCTTGTCATAATGAATGACAACAAAAAGATATTCCCGAAAAGCCCCGAGCTTACAAAAAAGAAAAACACAAAACGATCTGAAAATAAAACAGATCTCCACTCTCCCTCTTCATCAGAGGAAAAAACGGAGACTGTCATTCCCTCTGATCAGGTTCAGAATGAAAAGCCTTCCGAGGCTCCGGTCAAGCCCTTTGATATTGTCCGCGAAAACGAGGAAAAGGCAGCAAAAAAAGCCGGCAGCAGTACCGGCAAAAAGTCTTATCCCAAATCTAAGGGCAAGGGGAAAAAGGGTAAAAAAAATAAGCGCAGATAAAATTTACGGTACAAGGATAGACTTCCTTGTACCGTTCTTTTAGTTATTTGTTATAGATCGCAGCAAAGCTTTTAATCAGGTCTGTTGCTGATTCCTCAGTATATTCGGAGGTATTTATTATCAGATCATAGTTTTTTGCTGATTCCCAGTCGCGTCCCGTATAGAATTTGTAATATTCGGAACGGTGCTTATTGATATCCCTTATGGTCTTATCCGCTTCTTCCTCCGAAATTGAAAATTTGTTCATTACAGTTCTAACACAATCGTTATGAGGTGCCCAGACAAATACTCTGATGACCTTATGTCCGCTGTCACGGAGCGCATAGCTCGCACATCTTCCTATAATGACACAATCGCTCTTATTTGCAAGGTCGCGTATCATCCTCTGCTGAAAACGGAAAACATTATCCTGAGAGGAAAATCTTCTGCTTTCGGGCGGAACTATCCTGCCAAGCTTCTCGAAAAATGACTGCTTGACCGATTCATCATGCTCAGAAAAGAAACGGGCATCAACTCCGCTTTTATCCGAAGCAAGATATATAAGATTACGGTCATAGTATTCTATCTGCATTTTTTCTGCAAGACGCTGGCCGAGCTTTCTTCCTCCGCTTCCGTAGCTTCTTGCGATAGTAATTATTGTATTTGACATAAACGTCACCTCCGTCGGTTATTCTAACAATAATTTTACACAATTCTCATAATAAAGTCAATAATATTTAAACAATTTTATAAAAAATATCTAATAATAAAAAATGAATATACTTCCCGATTCAGTCAATAATAATCTTGAATCATACATTAAAGGAGTATTCAAAATGAAAAAGCTTATTATTGCATTTCTTGCCGCAGGCATAGCAATTACCCTTACCGCCTGCAAAACCAGCGGAACAGAAAGTCCGAAAAATACCGCGGCACAGTCCTCTGTACCCGTTACAAAAAACATTTTTGAAAACGGTCTTGTTAAGGACGAAAACGGCATAATCGGAGATGAGGCCAATGACAAAAGGAATACAGAAGATCCCGTTTCCAAGGTCGTCAGCGGTACAGGTGAGGCGGTTGAAAATATAGGAAATGATGTCGGAAGCACTGTCAACGATATCGGCAGGGATATCGGAAATACCGTAGACGATGTCGGAAAAAATGTTGGAAGCACCATTGAAGATATCGGAGAGGGTGCAGGCAAAACCGCCGATGATATTGCCAAGGGCGCGGGAAGCTTGATAGAGGATGCCGGCGAGGGTGCCGGAAAAATTGCCGGAGATATAGGGGATTCAATGAACGGCAAAGAAGAATCAAAAAACTAACCGTTTTGTTTATCGCTTTAATTCAGTAGATGTCATATTATGTTAAGCGAAAATATTTCGAGTTCAGTTACAGGCTGAATTATTACAATTGGAAAATCAGTATGCGCTGAACAATTATATATGTGCATTGTATTTTGAACATTGTTCATTAAAAAAGGCTGTTATAACATTTTGATTCATGTTATAACAGCCATATTCATTATTATTTATGACCCGGACGAGAATCGAACTCGTGTTTCCGCCGTGAAAGGGCGGTGTCTTAACCTCTTGACCACCGGGCCATTTTAATTTGAGGTAAGGTGCTGAATTTATTTATTCAACACCTTTTCCCTCTTCAGTAGCGGTAGTGGGATTCGAACCTACGACACTCCGGGTATGAACCGAATGCTCTAGCCAACTGAGCTATACCGCCATATCTGATTTGTCAACAATCAGCTTTATTATTATATTACAGATAAATCAGTTTGTCAAGTATTTTTTTTAATTTGAAGCTTTATAAAATATACAATATGAAATAAGAATTTATATTATACAAACAGTATATTTATTGCCTTATTCCTTTCAACGAACGCATATAAAACAGTTGAAAACTATGCTTTATTTCCTCAAAAAGTATTTTACTTCCTGTATTATCGACAATTTTTTTATTCCAAATCAGAATTACACCGTTTTCAACATCAAAATGTTGAAAACGTTGAAAACTCCTCAACAGCCATGTTAATACCTATATATTGTAAAAAATGAATAATTCCGGAAAAAATACACATTATATAGTATATTTTGAAATTTCAAGCCATATTTTAATGTAATATTTGGTTTAAAAACTACATTTTGTATTATCTTTTTAACACTTTCAACTTTTCAATGTTGAAAACTCAACAGCTTTCAACTTTACTATTTGTAAAATACTCATTTCTGAGGATAGAATGACGCTCGATATCAAAATATCTGCCGTTTTTCAGAAGCTCCTCCCTCATTACTCCCTCATATTTCATGCCAAGCTTTTCCATTACACGACGGGATGAGGGATTTACCGTCATACAAAGACCTGATATCTTCTCAAATCCCAGACATTCAAATCCGAATCTGAGCATTTCATGTCCTGCCTCTGATGTATAACCCATATTTCTGTATTTTTCATCTGTATAATAGGTTATATCTGCATGATTGTGAATCATACTTACGTTAATCAAACCTACATTACCGATATATTCCCCACTGTCTTTAAGGAACATCCCAAATTCATAGCCTTCCATATCCCTCATACTTTTTTTGAGGTACTTG
>CACXDV010000214.1 GCA_902766585.1 uncultured Ruminococcus sp. | reverse complement strand
TCGGCTTATCGTTTTTCTGCTGAGGCTCATCCTTCCTCGGCTTATCGTTTTTCTGCTGGGGATCATCCTTTTTCGGCTTATCATTTTTCTGCTGGGGATCATCCTTCTTCGGCTTATCGTTTTTCTGTTGCTTATCGTTCTTAGGCTTATCGGTTCTCTGCTGGGGCTTGTCATTCTTTTGCTTATCATTCTTCTGAACGGGCTTTTCCTTTTTCTCCTCCTTGGGAGCAGGCTCTTTTTCCTCAGCAGGCTCCAATGCGCTTGCGTAATATTCATTCATGCTTGACAATGCCTGACTCTGGGTAAAGTGCTCAAAGATTACATTAAGCTCCTCCTCCGTCAGAACAGCGGCTGCCTTTTTATTTACATTAAGATAATTCTTTAATACCTCGGATATCTCCTTGGTTGTTATGTTCAGACTTTTTGCGATCTCACTCAGCTTATATTTTACCATACAATCATTCCTCCTGTCTTTGTTCATTGAAAAGTGTTTTCAGTTTATCGGCAAAGCCCTTATCGGTCACTGCCACGATACCTGTCTGCTTGCCTATGGCGCAGCCCAGGTCATTCATTGTTATATCTGAAACGATGGTCCGTGTCTGAGTCTGCTGCGCTGTTCTCAGAACAGTGCGCGTTGTCCTTTCCGACAGATCGGAGGCTAACAGCAGCAATTTGCATTTCCCCGAAATCATTGAGTCGGTCGCGGCATCAAAGCCCAATGAAAGCTTTCCTGCGCGCCTTGCTATTCCCAAAAATGACAACCGTTTATCATTCATTTATTATGATCACTCTTTCCGGACTAACCGTATAATTTTTTAGTTCTGCATAAGCTCCTCTTCGAGCTGCAGGTACACCTCATCAGGTATCTTGCATGAAAACGCCTTCTCAAGTCTACGGGCTTTTTTGGCTTTTGCCAGACAATCGGGACTTTTGCAGATATATGCCCCGCGACCCGGTTTTTTACCTATAGGATCAATTGATATCTCCCCGCTGTTTTCAGCATTGTCGGGCGCTTTTACAATTCTTACAAGCTGTTTCTTTTCTTTCATCTCGCCGCAGCCTGTGCATTTTCTCATAGGTGTTTTTTTCTGATGCACTGTTATCACTCCTGTATTTTTTTAGGAGACGGAAATTCCGGCGGCTGCGGTAAACAGGAATTTTTACGGTTTACTGCATTCCGTTATCATTATCCCCGTCATTATTATTTTCTTCTGCTTCTGTTTCAGGCTCAACTGTATCCGAAGGAGCTTCATCTGTATTTTCCTCTGTCTGCTCTTCATTCTCCGGCACAATGTCATCCATAGTTAAAGGCTTATCCTCGGGATCCGTATCCTCAGCTTCCTTATTCTCAGGCTCAGGGAAATCATTATCCTCGCCGAAGTAGCCGCTTTCGGGATGTATATCTATCTTCCAGCCTGTAAGCTTTGCGGCAAGACGTACATTCTGTCCCTTGTTGCCGATAGCAAGCGAAAGCTGATTGTCCGGAACGGTAGCCTTGCAGATCTTTTCTCCGTTCGGCTCAAGAACGACCTTGAGTACCTCTGCGGGTGAAAGAGCCTTCTTTATAAACTCTATCGGATCCTCGCTGAATTCGATAATATCTATTTTTTCTCCGCCGAGTTGGCTTACGATCGTTCCTACTCTCTGTCCCTTCGGACCTATGCAGGCACCTACTGCATCGACATCGCTGTCATTGCTGAGTACTGCTATCTTTGTACGGGAGCCTGCCTCACGGGAAATTGATTTTATCTCGACCGTACCGTTGAATATCTCCGGCACCTCCGCTTCAAACAGACGCTTTACAAGATCGGGATGTGTTCTGGATATTATAGCCTTCGGACCCTTGGTACCCGTCTTTACATTTACAACATATACTTTGATAAGATCGCCCTCGTGAAGCTCTTCACCGGGTACCTGATCGTTCTTGGGGAGAATTGCAATATTCTTGCCGAGGCGGAGAGTTGCATTTCCTGTCGTGGGATCGACCTGATCTACGGTTGCTGTAACGATATCCTGAAGCTTATTCTTATATTCATTAAGCGTCTGCTCCTTTTCGCCGTCGCGGATACCCTGACGTATCATATTTCTTGCCGTCATTACGGCAATTCTGCCGAAATCCTTGGGATCAAGAACGATACCGACCTTTTCTCCGTAATTAACGGAGGGGGTGATCTTTCTTGCTTCCTCAAGAGTGATCTCCTTGTTGGGGTTAGTTACCTCCTCAACAACTGTCTTATGGAGCCTTGCTTCCATTTTTCCTGTTGTCTTATTGAACTGTACTACGATATCGTCATTTCCGTCATATGCATTTTTGCAGGCGGTCGTGATAGCCTTAGTGACCTGGGCAACCATATAGTCCATAGGAATACCCTTTTCTTTTTCCATAAGCTGTAATGCTTCTATCAGGTTTTCCTCCTGCTCTTTCTTCTTTTTCATTTTGTTTTCCTCCGTTATTCAATATTAAAGTCATCCAGTTTAATATATACTGAATCCTTTTTCTTTATGACCTTTTCGCTGCCGTCCTCAAGGATAAGCTCAATGCTGTCCTTTTCATTGGCGACAAGAGTTCCCTTAAGCTCTCTCACTCCCGATTCGTCGGGACGGATAAGCTTTACCATTACGGGTGCGCCGAGAAACATTTCAAAGTGCCAGTCCTCCGTAAGCTCGCGTTCAATGCCGGGTGATGATACCTCAAGGGTATATGCGTCCTCGATCGGATCAAGCTCATCAAGCGGAGCGTCAATTGCCCTTGTTACCCTTTCGCAGTCATCAATGCTAACGCCCTCGTCCTTATCAATGAATATCCTCAGATAGCGAAGAGCGCCCTCCTTGACAAAGCGAACATCCCACAGTGTAAGCCCCATAGCCTCGATTATAGGCTTTACCAGAGCTGTCACCTCTGAAACGGTATTACCGCCTTTCTTTTTTGCCATAGCTTCCTCCCAACAGAAATAGTAATAAGTAATGATAAAAGAGTGGGTTGCCCCACTCTTTTACTAAACATCATTAAACCTATACTATTTTAGCATAACAATTTGAATTATGCAAGACTTTTTTTAAAAACAGGCTGAAAATAAGCCATTTTTTCTTAATAAAGCACCAAAGTATTTCCCTTGAGCAGGCATCTGCATATATAATGCTCGCTTTTGTCATTTGCGCTGTCATATACGGCGCAGTTGGATATATACTCTCCTGTGCTGTCATCAACAAGGAGATTGCGCGTTACTACATAACGGCTGTCAATGCAGCTCATAAACTGACCGAGTCTTCTGTCATATGTAAGCTCGGCAT
>CACXDV010000213.1 GCA_902766585.1 uncultured Ruminococcus sp. | reverse complement strand
TGTTGAACTGACATCCGACTTCAAAACTTGTCTTGACAAGATAGATCAGAAGCTTGCCGGATTCAGACCGGAAACAGTCCTTCAAAAGTCACGCTCCGTTCTTCAACAGCAGGTTTATGATAAGGTCAGTACAGATTCAGAAATATATCTGATGAATATGCCGACCGGCAGCGGAAAGACCATTTGCAGCATGAAGTTTGCTCTGGAACGTGCGGTAAAAACAGGCAAAAAACGTATTATCTACGTCATACCGTACAACAGCATAATAGATCAGACGGTGGACGAGTTTGAAAAGACATTCGGAGAAAGCGCACAGATACTCAGGCACCAATCATCCTTTAGTATTGACGATACTGATAAGGATGAGGATTACAGACAGCATCTGAAAAACGTAACGGAAAACTGGAACGCACAGATCATTGTTACTACATCGGTACAGTTTTTTGAGTCGGTTTATGCAAATAAAAGAAACAGACTCAGAAAGCTGCATAACATGGCGGACAGTATTATTATCTTTGATGAAGCTCATCTGATGCCTGTTGAATATATAAAGCCTTGTCTTCGAGCGGTTTCTTATATAACAAGACTGCTAAACAGTGAAGCCATATTTCTTACAGCCACAATGCCTGATTTTAACGATCTTATAAAAAAATACGCTCTGAATGACAGCCAAATAACAGATCTGATAACAGACAGATCATTGTTCGGCAATTTCAAAAAAGGACAATTTATAAATATAGGCGAGATCAGTGAAGAGGAACTGCTTTCACAGGCTTCTTCCAAGCCATCATCATTGATCGTTGTTAATAAAAGAGCAACAGCTTCAAAGCTTTATAAAATGCTGCCGGACAATAAACACAAAAAATATCATCTCTCTACATATATGACTGCATACGACAGAAAGCGTGTTATTGACAGCATAAAAAAGGAATTGGCTCAGCTTTATGAGGATTATCCTGAGCTTGAGAATGTACCCGAAGACAGACGTATTGCGGTAATTTCCACATCACTTATCGAAGCCGGTGTAGATCTGGATTTCTTTACCGTTTATCGGGAATTGTCCGGACTTGACAGTATCCTTCAGGCAGGAGGACGCTGTAATCGTGAGGGCAAAAGGCAAAACTCCACTATCAGCATATTCCGTCTTGACAGCTGTCAGGAAGGAATAAAGGAAAATATAACACGTTCACTGACTGAAAGCTATACCGATATTTCATCGCCTGAATGTATAGAGGAATACTACAAACGAATATATGATCTCAATGATGAAATGATTAAAGATCAAACCATTGCGAAAAATGTTTCAAAGATCAATTCTATCCCCTTTGCTGAGTATGCCGAAAAATTCAGGCTGATAGATGACAGCACCGTTTCTGTAGCAGTTGAATGTAATGATGAAAGTAAAGCTCTTATATCTCAGCTCATAGCCTGTGGCTTTACAGATCACAGGAAGCTCAGAAAATACTGCTTTACCGTATATAAATATGAGCTGGAAAAACTGACAGAACAGGGAGCTGTAAAGGAGTACGGCGGGATATGGTGTCTGGAAAACAAGGACTATTATTCCCCTGACACGGGAATTTTGTTTGAAGCAAGGGATTATTATTTATAAGGAGGAATGATTTAATGAGCAAAGGATTCAGAATAATTGCGGAGGGAGACTATGCTTTATTTACCAGACCTGAAATGAAGGTGGAAAGAGTAAGCTATGACGTGCCTCCTCCGGGAGCATTGGAGGGAATGTTAAAAAGCATTTACTGGAAGCCTGCAATACGTTATGAGATCGACAGGATAATTGTGTTCAATCCTATCAATTTTACTAATGTCAGAAGAAACGAGGTAAAGGAAAAAGTATCGCTCCAGAATGTAAAGGGACAGATGAATGGGAACGATAAAGATCCATGCATCTATACATCAGATGACAGGACGCAAAGAGCATCTATGATCCTGAAAGACGTATGCTACGGAATAGAATTTCATTTTGAGATGACAGGGCTTAAAAGCACACATGATGACGAGGACGAAAAGAAGCATTACAACATTATCAAAAGACGGCTTGAAAATGGACAATGCTTCCGTACTCCATGCTTCGGATGCTCGGAATTTCCGGTAAGAAGGATAGAGCTTGTTGATGATTTTGACCTGTCGCTCATCAGTCCGGAGATACAGTCGCTCGGAGATGTTGACCTCGGATTTATGAGCTATAAGGTGGAATTCAATGACAAGGGAATACCGCTGAACAATGACTGGGACAATCCGATCTTTTCCGATAAAGCGTCTACACGTTATTACAGACCTCACATGATAAACGGGATGATCGATGTCCGCAAATACAAGGAGATGATGAAATGCTGATAAATGCCTTGTGCGAATACTATGATGAACTTGCAAAAGCGGGAAAGGTCGTACCTCAGGGATATTCAGAACAGGCAGTGCATTATATTATTGCACTGACACCGGACGGAAAAATTGATTCGATCATTGATTATCGTAAAAAAAGTATTTTTGAGGACAACAAGGGAAAGAAAAAAGAACGCCTTGATCCGGGCATTGTTGTTTTACCTCAAAGAACAGAAAAATCCGGTATAGAGTCCAACATAATAGAACACAGACCGCTGTATATTTTCGGGCTTAATTATGAAAAGGACGGATTTACAGCAGAGGACAAGACCAACAAAGCGCGTAAATCCCATGAAGCCTTTGTCAAGGCAAATCTTGAGTTTATTGACGGGATG
>CACXDV010000212.1 GCA_902766585.1 uncultured Ruminococcus sp. | reverse complement strand
CGGCCTCCTGATATTGTCCTGAGTCAAGCAAGGAACAGGCATAATTATACTTTTTACCTTTTTCCGCCAGCTCGATTTTATATGCAGAATCCTTGTAAGAGCCCAGCTCCTCAAATGCGGATATAGCCTCCTCATACTTTCCTTCTTCGAGTAATGCCTCTGCGTTTTTATATTTTATATCGGGAATAATTGAGAAAACGGAAAATAAAGCTAAGGCGGCGGCAGCAATCACGATCACAGCTATGATCCGGTTTTTCTTTTTCTTTTGTTTTTGTTTTTCAACCCTCTCCTGAGCCGCTTTCAGGTCTGCCTCCATTTTTGCTTTCATTTCCACAAATTTTTCTTTTAGTTCAATACACTCCTTTACTCGTTTTTTTGAATCATCGTCATCTGTGTTGTTCTCGAAAACAGTACACGCTTTTTCCAGAGCGTCTATCTGTATATCGATTATTTCAAGTTTTTTTACATCGCTTTTGTATACCTCTTTTGCGTTATACAGCGTCTTTTTGGCTTCGACCTGTATATTTTTTTCTTTCTTTATTTCGATCCTTTTGTCGCACTTTAACACATACTCGTCAGAGTCCTTATATCCCGACAGGGCTTCAAACATCCTTTTTGCAGTTTTATAGTCCTTGATCTCAGATGATCTATCATTATATAACTGCATTGCCTCCTGATAATCAGCCTCGATAATACGATCATCGACCTTGCTGATATAATCTGAGGAATCCTTATATTCTCCAAGTGACTTAAATAAGCTCTGAGCTTTATTGATATCCGAGCTTGTGGAATACTGATCGTTAAAAATATATACAGCTCTCTGATATTCTGCTTCCTTGATCCGATCATCATAACTACTGATATAGCTCTCAGAACCCTTATAGTCTCTGACCGATTCAAAAAGACTCCGGGCTTTTGTGATATCTGATTTGGATGAGTGAGGATTGGAATAAATACTTACAGCCTTATTATAGCTTACTTCCTTTATCCGGTCATCATATCTATTTGAATAATTCTCTGAATTTTTATATCCGGAAATAGAATCAAAAAGACTCTTAGCTTCGATTATCTGCTCCTTTGTAGAAGCCGGATTTTCAAACAGGCTCACCGCCTTCTGATATATTGATTCCTGGAAGGCGCTCCGGTTTCTGCTGTTGATATAAGCCGTACACCCCTTGATCCAATTAATCAGCTTTTCATCATTGCACTTCATTATCTTTCGAGAATATTCATTATCATCAAATGGTTTATCCTGATCTTTAAGCTCGCCTCTCTTTGCTACTTTCAGATCGATCATAAGCTTTCCGCAGAAAGCATATCCATTTCCGGGGTCTGATTCAAGTACTTTATCACAGCACTTATCTGCGCTGTCCCAGTCAGATTTTTCAATAAGCTCAAAGATCTGCTTAAGAAGCGCATTTATGTTGACTTTTTCAGGGATGGGAGCCGGAGAAACCTTTTGTGTAACTGTTCCAGAGCCCTTTGGTATTATCATCTTTATACCTGAAAGCAGCTCCTGCATTGCATCGGCCTTTCCGAGATCCAGAAACTGCCAGCTCCTGAATTCCTCCGGCAGATCATCAGGATCTATATTCTTACAGCAGGGTATCAGGATCGTTTCGCTCTCGTCATTCATCAATGACAGATAGCGCAGCCACTCATTCCTTACCCATACATCATAGTAAAAGCCACAATCTGTACCCACCGCAAGCATTATTCATGCACTCTTCAAAGCGGCGAATATATAAGGCTCAGACTTACTTCCAGACAAATTTTTTAAGAGACTCACGAGAGAAGAATACCCGGTATCCTTCGGATGTGAGCATATCATAGATCCTTTGTGAAATAATACTATCCTCAGTACGGTTACCTGATTCATCTGTTTCCTTGTAGCAGATATAAATATCATAAGGCTTTTCTTTATCGGAAATTGCCAGCATCTCGCTTTGCAGGCCGTCCATTTCAAAGGCTGACTCACGATATACTTCACGGGCTTCGATATCGGCATTCATCATTGTCTGTTCAAAATATCTGTCATTAAGAACACTGTCAGCAGTCATTCTGTGGATTTCAGGAACCTTTTTTCCTGTTGCAGGATCATCCGAATACCTGATGCCATATTTACACAGCAGCAGTCCCCAAAAGCCTTCTGATTCGTCAGGATATTCTACAGTGATCCTTTTAAAGATCCTGGCTGCAATGTCAAATTCGCAGTCTGACCATAACTGAACAGCACGCGAAAAAAGATCAAGAAGCTTTTCGGAATTATCAGCCGGGACCGTCTGTGTGCTTTCACAGTGTTTATACTAATATTCAATAAAACGCTTTAATAAGTTCAAAGAATATGATATAATGTATATGGGTGATATTGAAATGAGCAGATATACATTTACCGAAAAAGATTTAGAAATCATAAAGGAT
>CACXDV010000211.1 GCA_902766585.1 uncultured Ruminococcus sp. | reverse complement strand
TCTTTTAATTCATGGGCTGCTCCTAACGATCAGCTCAAGTCTTTATGCAGCTTTAAGTAAAATTATTATTGTCGTTTACTATAATTATCATTCAGCTCATTATAATCAAGAGGTGTTCTAAATGCTTGATAAAACAAAATATCATATACCCGAGCATGTTGGTATAATAATGGACGGAAACGGAAGATGGGCTAAAAAGCGTGCTTTGCCGAGAAGCATCGGTCATAAATTCGGCGCTCAGAATTTCCGTAAGATCACAAGATATATCAGTAAGACCGGTGTTAAGGTCCTTACGCTTTATGCATTTTCTACAGAAAACTGGAAACGTCCGGCAGATGAAGTAAGCGCTCTTATGGTATTGTTTAAACAGTATCTTATTGATTCCCTTACAGATTTCAGAGAGGACGATATTAAGGTCGTATTTATCGGAGACCGTTCTGCATTTGATCCGAAGCTGATCGAGCTTATCAATGAAAGCGAGGAAGTGGCTAAGGACAGAAAGGGGATGCTCCTTAATATAGCTATGAATTACGGCTCAAGAGATGAAATATTAAGAGCTGTAAAAGAGCTTTGTACGGAGGCTTCGGAGGGGAAGCTTGATCCTCAGAATATAACAGAAAAAGATATTTCTGACAGACTTTATACAGGAGGATTACCCGATCCAGATCTCATTATCCGCACAGGCGGTGAATTCAGATTGAGCAATTTTCTCCTTTATCAATCTGCATATTCAGAGTTTTACTCAACTGAAACTTTGTGGCCTGATTTCAATGAGGAAGCATTTGATAAGGCTATTATTGAATTTAACAAGAGAAACAGACGCTTCGGAGGTGTATGAATGAAGGAACGGATTCTATCTGCCGGAATGCTGATAGTAGTACTGGGTGCAGTTGTCTTGTTAAGCATTCAGTTTAAGATAGCAATAGATGTTTTTGTTGCCTTGATCGGAGCTGCATCTGTATTTGAATTCTGCAAGGCAATCAAGGCGCTTTCAATATATCAGATCAGTATTCCGAGTATACTTTTTGCAATTGCATATCCTATGCTTTTGCCATTTAATCTTTCATCAATGCTATGCTACGCTTATACTATCCTGATGCTTTGCATGATAGTATTCTTCCATGAAAAAATATCCTTCAAGGATTTTGCATATACTTACAGTATGACAATTCTTATTACACTTTGTCTGTCTGCTATAAGTCTTATAAAGGATCTTGATCCGGAACACAGAATAATGTACTTTACCATGTCAATAGCGATACCTTGGCTTGCTGATGTCGGTGCATATTTTACAGGTTTCTTTTTGGGTAAGCATAAGCTTTGTCCGAAGATCAGCCCCAAAAAGACTGTTGAGGGCGCTGTAGGCGGTATTCTGTTTTGTATTTTTTCATCGGTTGTAATTTCGTATTTGTTCAATATAGTAATTTACGGAAACACGCTCAATATCAATTATGTAAATGCATTTATCATTGGTGCGGGCGGTTCGCTTCTGTCTATTTTAGGAGATCTCAGCTTTTCTGTAATCAAAAGAGCATATTCAGTGAAGGATTACGGTGACCTGATTCCCGGTCATGGAGGGATCCTTGATCGTTTTGACAGTGTGATCTGTTATGCTCCGTATATGTATTTTATACTTTTATATCTACCGATCGTAATGATTTAAGGGGGAGTGAATATGACAAAAAGTATTTCCGTTCTCGGCTCAACAGGCTCGATAGGCACACAGACACTTGATGTGGCAAGAATGCATGGTATCAGGGTAACCGCTTTGACAGCAAATCATAATATTGAGCTGATTGAAAAACAGGCAAGAGAATTTGAACCCAAAATGGTTGCAGTTCTTGATATGGGTGCGGCAGCGCAGCTTAAAATTGCCCTCAGTGATACCAATATTGAGGTTTATTGCGGAGAAGAGGGAATACTTCGCGCTGCTGCTGAGAAGGATTGTGATACGGTAGTAAACTCTATTGTCGGAGTCGCAGGCTTGCTGCCTACACTTACGGCAATCAAGGCTCATAAAAATCTTGCCCTCGCTAATAAAGAAACGCTTGTAGCAGGCGGAAGTATAGTGATGAAGGCTGTAAAGGATGAAGGTATTAAGCTTTATCCGGTAGACAGTGAACATTCTGCAATTTTTCAGTGTCTTCAGGGCTGTCCTGAAAACTCTCTTGACAGGATAATTCTTACAGCATCCGGAGGCTCATTCTTTGGTAAAACTAAAAAAGAGCTTTCAAATGTTTCAGTGAAACAGGCTTTAAAGCATCCTAATTGGTCTATGGGAGCAAAAATTACTATTGACTCCGCAACAATGATGAATAAGGGGCTTGAAGTCATAGAGGCTTCATGGCTGTTTAACTGCAGGGATGAGGATATTGATGTATTGATCCATAGGGAAAGCATTATTCATTCAATGATACAGCTTAAGGATCATGCTGTTATTGCACAGCTCGGAGTTCCCGATATGAGAATACCGATACAGTATGCCCTTACATATCCTGAAAGGCTTCCTTCACC
>CACXDV010000210.1 GCA_902766585.1 uncultured Ruminococcus sp. | reverse complement strand
TGAACTTAAATTATTGAAGAAGTATTTTCGCGCAACTAAAGCATATGTACTACTGAACTAAAGCGCGAACCGACCGCGCGGGCACCGCGCAAAAACGGCTGTTATAGCATCAATAAAGGTGCTATAACAGCCGATTTAATTTGAACACAAACGTAATAAAAAATAATTTAGCCAACAGCAGAAATGCAAAAGAAACAGCTTAAGCTATTACTGAACTTGAAATAAAACTGAATCATCTTCGCACAAAAGAAACAAATGTACTACTGAACTAAAGCCTGCCTGCCGGCAGGCAGGCAGGCGCAAACAACAGAGCACAGGGACTGTGTCAGCTAAGTCTTCTGTTTACGGGTACTTGCTTACGCATGAGGGCGGTACGGACAACCTCTGCACGAATCTGATCTCTTTCCTGAGCGGTCAGCTTTTTGCCGATGTTCTTCATCAGTGTCGCGGGCTGTACCTCGGTCATAAGATGATTTATGGTGTCATAATCAATGTTCTCAAAAACACCGATCTCAATTCCGAATCTGAGATACGAAAGAAGCTTAAGACATTCATCATTACTCAAAAGCTTTGCAAACTGCAAAATGCCGAAGGAACGGTAAATGCTGTCAAGTACGCTTACATTCTTCGCCAGTGACGCCCTTGCCGTCCTCTCCTGAGATATTAGCTGCATGGCAATATCATTCAGATTGTTTATCGCTTCTCTTTCGGATATTCCGAGAGTGACCTGATTGGAAAGCTGGAAAATCGAGCATTTCGGATCAGATGTGTCACTGTATACTCCCCTCAGTATCAGACCAAGCTTTCCGAGATAATTCGACATCTTGCCCATAGCGCCGTTTTCCCTCAGCGCCGGAAGATGAAGCATAAGCGAGGCTCTCATGCCCGTACCTATATTTGTCGGGTTCTGAGTGAGATAACCGAGCTTATCGTTAAATGCAAAATTCAACTGGTCGTCAAACAGGGTGTCTATCTTATCGGCAACCTCAAAGGCTCCGTCAAGGTCAAGATTCGGCTTGATTACCTGTATCCTGATGTGATCCTCTTCGTTTATCATAATGCTGACGGATTCATCATCAAGAAGCAAAAGCCCTCTGCCTTCTCTGTCCGAAATAAACTCCGGACTTACAAGATGCCTCTCAACAAGAGATACTGCCTCCTCCTGAGTCAGCTCGGACATCTGTATATAACGGAAACGCTTTGCTATCGGACTTTTTCCTCCCAGCACCGCTTCCTTTACTATCTGAGCGACACGGCATTTCTGCTCAGTATTCATTCTGCACGGAAACGGATAATCCCTCAGATTCCTTGCAAAACGTATCCTCGTGCTAATTACAACATCACTCATATCCTTGCGTTCTTCTATCTTCTTATCCATGGTCAGCTCTCCTCCTTCTTGCTGTTTTCCTCTTCAATGACCTGCTTCTCAAGCTCGCGTATCTTGTCACGAAGCTCGGCAGCCTTTTCAAATTCCTGAGTCTTGATTGCCTGCTCAAGCTCAAAATTCAGCCTTTGTATCTCATTTTTAAGCTTGATTTCCGTTCCCGCGGAACGCGCAAGCTTTCCTGTATGGGCTGTTCTGCCGTGTATCCTCTGTATAGAAGGAAGAAGCTCCTCATAAAATTCCTCATAGCACTGAGCACAGCCGACCTTTCCCGACTTTGCAATATCCTCAAAGCTGCTTCCGCAAAGCTTGCAGCGGCGAGAGCTTTTATCTCCCGTGAAGCCGTCAAAAAAGCTGCCGAAAAGCCTGTCAAGGTCAAAGGCATAATCGCCTAAAAATGAACCGTAGCCCAGCCTTGATGCACATTCCGAGCAAAGACTGTATTCCTTCAGCTCACCGTTGAGTATTGTTTTGATATGAGTCGTCGCCTGTCTTTTTTCACATGATTGACATAACATAACCAAAGCCTCCTGTTTCAATACGAATGTTTTCCCGACATTATCAGTGTCATAAGCATATTCTTCATTATCGCCGCCCTCAGTGTATCCCGCTGTTCCTGTGCAACAGAGGAATATGCCTTATCCGATACCGCCGAGGATATCAATGCGCGGTCATGGGGCGTTATCATATTCCCCGAGGTCATATTATTCAGTATGACCTCCGCAGCGGCAGCCGATATATTATCTCCGAGAGAACCGACTATATGCATTATCGCAGTTGTTCTGTCAACTACTACCCTTGTTATCCTGATATAGCCGCCTCCGCCTCTTCTGCTTTCCACTATATAGCCCTGTTCGGGAGTAAAGCGTGAGGTTATTACATAATTTATCTGGCTCGGTACACATCCCAGCGTCACCGCAAGCTCGTTACGCTTTATCTCGGCATTTCCTCCCTCTTCATCAAGAAGGCGTACAATGTATTCTGCAACGAGGTCACTCATTTTCATTTTTCTCACTTCCTTCTGACCTTCTTTGACCTTATGGCTTTAGTATAATATCAAGGTCAAAAAAAAGTCAAAGTCAAATAAAGTCAAATTTTACTGTACACTTATGCTTTTCTCTTATTTACTCGTGATTTCTTTGTTTTTCTCCTGATTTCTGATTTTTTGCAATATAAAAAAGACTGCCGCAATATCACAGAAATTGATATTGCGGCAGCATATTTATTCAACTGTAATTATTTATTAAGTGTTTTATCTCCGTTTTCGAGAGCGGCAATACCCGTTCTTGCCATTTCGAGAATACCGAAGGCATCAAGCTCCGAAACAAGTGTATCTATCTCATCAGGCGAACCGTCTGCGCGGAAGGTCATTGACTTTTCACCGATATTCATAAGTGACGCATGATATTTTGAGGTAACTGCGAGGATATCGTTATTGTTATTCCCTACAGTGCTTACTTTAATAAGAATAAGCTCAGAAGCGACTGAATTCTTTTCAGGAATTACCTCAGCCTTTTTCACATCAACTATTTTCATTATCTGATTAACGAACTGATCTACCTGGTCGTCATCGCCGTTGATACGGATAGTCATGCGCGAATAGCCCTCAACGCCTGCCGGACTGACGGTAAGGCTGTCGATATTGAAGCCTCTTCTTGAAATAAGGCTTGTCACTCTGAGAAGGACGCCGGGATGGTTATGAACGAAAAGACCGATTATCTGTTTGTTTTCCATATATATCACTCCATTTCCGTAATCATTTCATCAACTGTTTTTCCGGGAGGGATCATGGGAAGAACATTCTCATCGGGAGAAATGCGGCAGTCGATAACTACAGCCTTGCGGTCGGAGAATGCCTCCTTGAGTACCTCCTCTGCATCGTCATCATTATTTATCCTCATGCCCTTTACTCCGAATGCCTCAGCAAGCTTTACAAAATCCGTCTTTCTGTGCGGATCCGTCTGAGAGAAGCGTCTGCCGTAGAAAAGCTTCTGCCACTGCCTTACCATTCCGAGAACGGTATTATTGAGAACAATTATCTTTATCGGCAGGTCATAGGAGCATACCGTAGCAAGCTCATTGAGATTCATATGGAAGCTTCCGTCACCCGTAAAGAGTACAACAGTCCTGTCGGGATGAGCTGTTGCCGCTCCTACGGAAGCACCGAGACCATATCCCATAGTACCGAGTCCGCCTGAGGTACACCATGTTCTCGGCTCCTCAAAGCGATACTTCTGAGAAACCCACATCTGATGCTGACCTACATCTGTAACAATTATATCACTGTCCTTTGTGAGTGCGCGGACAGCCTCGATTATATGATAAGGATGTGCATAATTTTCCGACTTGGGTGTTTCGGTGACTGTACCCTTCTTTGCCCATTCGGAAAGCTGTGCGTTCCATTCGGTATGCTCAGTCTTTTCGATAGAATCGGTAAGTGTGCTGAGGGTATCCTTAAGGTCGCCCAAAAGGTAAGCGTCTATTTTGACATTCTTGTTTATTTCTGCGCGGTCGATATCGAGCTGGATTATTTTTGCATCCTTGCCGAATTTATTTCTGTCTCCTGCAACACGGTCAGAGAATCTTGCGCCTACGGTAATGATAAGGTCGCAATTATCGGTAGCCTTGCCTGTTTCATAACCGCCGTGCATACCTATCGTACCCATGAAAAGTCTGTGTGAAGCCGGGAAGCCTCCAAGTCCCATAACAGAGGTGGCAACGGGACAGTCAAGCTTTTCTGCAAATGCAAGAAGCTCCTTCTCCGCGCCTGAGCTTACAACGCCTCCGCCCATGTATATCATAGGACGCTCTGAGGCTGATATTATAGCCGCCGCATCAACAAAATCCTTTAGCTCCGAGAAAACGGGATTTACTACCGGCTCGGGCTTCATCGGCTCGAACTCATATACGGCGCCCGTAACATCCTTCGGAATATCTATCAGAACAGGTCCCTTTCTTCCGCTCATTGCTATCCTGAACGCCTTACGGATAACATTTGCAAGATCCTTAACATTTTTAACAATGAAATTATGCTTTGTCACAGGCAGTGATATACCGCATATATCGACCTCCTGAAAGCTGTCTCTTGCAAGAAGGTCATTTGTAACATTACCCGTAATAGCGACCATTGGTATAGAATCCATATAAGCCGTAGCTATACCTGTTATAAGGTTAGTCGCGCCGGGACCGGAGGTAGCAATTACCACTCCGCACTTTCCTGTTGTCCTTGCATAACCGTCTGCTGCATGGGCAGCTCCCTGCTCATGTGCCGAAAGAACATGGGTTATCCTGTCGCTGTACTTATAGAGAGCATCATAGATATTAAGCACTGCTCCGCCCGGATATCCGAATACGGTATCCACACCCTGTTCAAGCAGACATTCGGCAATTATTTCTGAACCGTTCAGCTTCATCTTTTGTTCCTCCTGAAAAAGTATTTGTAATCTGTAAATGTAACAAAAAGCGGCATCATCTCTTATGACAAAGAGACGAAGCCGCTAAATCCTACTTCGCTGTACCACTCTTATATGGCATGACCGGTATCGGACAAAAAATATCGAATACCTGCCGATTTAACGGTCGGCTCACGTCCTTGCTTACTGAAAGGTTCGGCAAAGCTGCTCCAAGACTACCTTCATATCCTCCTGTGGCTGAACTCTCACCAACGTCAGCTCTCTTTGCACAGGTGACGGATACTACTCCTTCTTTTCATTGCATTTAACATATTACATACACTATGATACAATTTTTATTTCAATATGTCAAGACCTGATTTATTTTTGAAACGGTAAAATCACGGGCATTTTCTGCATAAGACTACGCAGCTTGCATTTAATTATCCTTCTCAGCTCCTGAAAAGCTTTATCGTTTCATCAAAAATTCTTTTACAGTTGTTTTTATCTCTGTGCGGGAAAAATTCATCTGTTCTTTTACTGTATTTCGGCAGTACCTCAAAGCCCTTTTCCGTACCCTCGATAAGCCTTTCCCTGAGAAGCTCTCCGCTGAGGATAAGCTCTCCGAAGCCTGATGAGGAAAGCTGCTCTCCGGGATGCTCAGATGACGGAGGAAGTCCCGGCGGGAAGAAATAATATACCGGCTTGCCGATATATGCAAATCTGAACTGCAGCTCAGAATAATCAGTCACAAGTACAGCTCCGCGGCTTACAAGGCTCATTTCATTCTGTTCTGTGCGCTGGCACAGCTTTACAGTATCGTCAGTATAGAATGTACCCGAATATTTATCAAGGATATTCGGCAACATCAAAATGATTTTATAGCCGTTTCTGCGGCAAGCCTCAAGGAGAGCGGGCGAGGAAATGATATCATTATACGCCTTAAAGAATACGCTTTCGGAAAATTTGCTGTATGAGGAATTGTCATATATAGCAAAGCTTCTCCTCTCAGACGGGGCAAAAAGTATCAGCTTTTCCTTTTTGTCATTTACAGCGTCAAGAATGGGGCTGCCGACGAGTCTTATCATTGATTCATGGAAATCATATACGGGACGGAGAAGGTTCTGCTTTTCCTTTTCAGAGGTACAGAAGACATACTGTGTATTATCCCTGAGCCTGTTGTCAAACTGTGCCGTCTTATAAGTAAAGAAAAAGTTCTTTACGGAAATGACCTTGGCATTCATCAGATCCTTGTACATAACCATTTCATCGCTGCCGAAGCCTATCGCTTCATAGGGATCACAGTCCGATGAAAAAATATAATCAGCAGCAAGAGCAGCGGTTTTTGCCTTAACCGAGCCGGCATCGAGGATATTGTCATATCCCGCATCCATAAGAAATGTCTTTTCGGGGGAATTATGTCCCGTTATGAAATACGGTATATAGCTTTCGCTGCGGCTTTTTGAGAAATACCTGAACAGAAGGTTCCCGTTATAATTGATACCGTTTTCATCATAGAATACAAGTATCCTTGTCTTTCCCTTGTCATGCATGAGGCTGCGTACAGAATGACGTATCCTGCGGCACATAAGCTGAGAAGCAAGTCCGTATTTACGTCCGACAGAAGCAACAAATCTTGTTTCGGCAACTGCAATAAGGCTGTCCGTAGTCTTTCTCAGGACAAGGGATTTGTTTTTCGCGTCGTATGTAAGCGTTCTGCCTCCGAACACCGCATAGGAAACAATGGGCAGTGATGAAAGTCTGGAATTTATTCCGCTGAAGGTAAGGCTGAGACGGAACGCCAGACCGCTGTACTTAAAATAAAAGCACACAGTATCAAGTTTCTTTCCTGTTCCGAAGGGTACATATACTCTGAAATGCCTTCTTTTGAGGAATGGCTTGTCGAAGAATTTTTTCAGACTGTATGCCTCTGATGGTATAACAGCCATTCTCTTCCCGTTGACTGAGGCATATACTGTATAGCTCTCCTCATCAAGACATGAACAGCCGTTAAGCATACCGTCAATATATATTCCGCCGGAATCATGGTTGACTGCAAGAATATCGGCGGTTATTTTTCTTGAGCGCGTCACCATGACCTTTTTGACATGGGCGACAAACTCACCTGTCATTTCGATCGCCTCCATACGATTGTCGGCGACATAATACTTATGGCTCTCTACGACCTTTGGCGGAACAAGGTCAATAACGGGATAGAGCTGAGGGTTCTTGTATTTCAGACGCATGAAGCGGAAGGGCATTTCAGCATCAAGACCGCTTCTTTTGCAGATATGGCTGTTCATTATGACTGTATCGTCAATATATTTCATAGCCTCTGCACAGATATCGAAAAATTCCTTTACGCTGTCGCCTGTGAGGACGCATTTATACCTTTCATCCGAATTCAATGCAAATTTGACCTCAATAAGATACATCATAACAGACATAATGAATGCGGAATTAGGGAATGAGCGAAGCATGGGTATCATAAATTCCCTTACATCCCGTGTATAGAAATTTTTTGAATACTGCGGTTCAAACCTCTGACGATCCGTTTCATCTGCCCTTGCGGTAATATATGAATAGCGGTCGGAATATGAATAGGTATGATTTTTAATCAAAGTTTCAATGATGAATTTTGTTTCCGTATTGAACAAAAGACTTTTATCAAAAAGCAAACCGTTGATAAATGTATTCTTATAAAAATAGCATCCGAGTGTAAGGATAAATTTATGCGGAGTATCGTGCAGTCTTACGGTACCGTTTTCTATACCGTTCACAAGGCTGTGTCCTCCGCTGTTTTCAGGCTTACAGCAGAAAACGGGTATGCTTTTATCCTGAAGAAATTCCATTATGCCTCTGAGGAATTTTTTTGAATACGAGCCGTAGTTATCCATGAATGATATATATGTTCCGAAGGAAAGCGACATGGCATTATTATAGCCCTCCGCTGTCGTCTGTCCGACAGCATCGACAAAATACACATTGTCCGGATAAAGTGAGGTATATTCGGCGCATAGCTTTGTACTCAGCTCTGTGCCTATGGAATCTATAAGTATAAGCTGGATATTCTCTATAAAGAATTTTTCATTATCTATAACAGAGCTTATGGACTTTCTGAGGTCGGTATCGCTCCTTATCAAAAAATCTATTGTAAAAAAACATTTCTTTGGCATAAGCTTCTCCTAAATTATATCTCTTAACTCCTGTTTCTATCAAAATAAATTTTGTTTCTATCGGGCGAAGATACTTTTACAGGATCTCATGTTCAGTTATTGGTTAAGCTGATTCTTTTCAATTCTGTTGCTGCTGAAATTATTTCTATCTGAAAACTGTTTTGTGCTGTAAAAATAAAACACCTGAATAAATCAGGATAACTACAATTGTACATTGTACATTGAACATTGTACATTGTTATTATATATCAATGTGTTGAGTAAGTCAATTTTTACAGGGTAACAAATATGATATAACGGATTACAATATCGGAATAAAAAATGCTTATAATTTTGAACAGCAGACCGTTTTCACGGGGCAAT
>CACXDV010000209.1 GCA_902766585.1 uncultured Ruminococcus sp. | reverse complement strand
GTTGATTATGTAGGTCAGGGACTCCCGATACTTCTTCCCAAGGGCGCAAGAGTTATACAGCTTCTCCAGCGCTGGGTCGAGGATGTTGAACAGTCAAAGGGATGTCAGCTTACAAAAACTCCGCTTTTCGCAAAGCGTGAGCTTTATAAGATCTCAGGTCACTGGGATCACTATCTTGACGGAATGTTCGTTTTAGGCGATCCCGATGACGAAACAAAGGAATGCTTCGCTCTCAGACCTATGACCTGCCCCTTCCAGTATCAGGTATTTCTCAATAAACAGCGTTCATACCGTGAGCTTCCAATGCGCCTTACGGAAACATCAACTCTTTTCCGTAATGAAGCATCAGGCGAAATGCATGGTCTTATCAGAGTAAGACAGTTTACTATTTCCGAGGGACACTATATTATCCGCCCGGATCAGCTTGCTGATGAATTCAGAGGCTGTCTTGAGCTTGCTAAATATTTCCTCGATACTGTCGGTCTTCTTGAAAACTGCTCCTTCCGCTTCTCTCAGTGGGATCCGTCTAACCCCAATAACAAATATGAGGGTACAAAGGAACAGTGGGATCATGCTCAGGGCGCTATGAAGGAGATACTTGACGATATCGGACTTGATTATGAGATAGGTATTGACGAAGCAGCTTTCTACGGTCCGAAGCTCGATATACAGTACAAAAATGTATTCGGCAAGGAGGATACTATCGTTACTATCCAGATCGATATGCTTCTTGCGGAAAAATTCGGTATGTATTACATTGATACGGACGGACAGAAAAAGCTCCCCTATATCATTCACAGAACATCACTCGGCTGCTTTGAAAGAACACTTGCATATATGCTTGAGCGTTTTGCAGGCGCACTCCCCATGTGGCTCATGCCCGAACAGGTAAGGGTAATGCCCCTCAGCGAAAACCTTTCAGACAAGGCTAAGGAAATCGAAGCAGAGCTGCTTAAAAAGGGTATCAGGGCAGCAACAGACCTCAGAAATGAAAAGATCGGCTACAAAATCAGAGAAGCGCAGCTTGAGAAGATCCCCTATATGCTGGTTATCGGCAATAAGGAAATTGAAGAGGGTACTGTTTCTGTTCGTAACAGAAAGAATGTCAATATGGGTGCAATGACTATTGATAGCTTCATTGCTATGGCAGAAGAGGAAATCAATTCAAAGAAAAAAGACTGACAGATCAAAATGTATGGGGTGAGGTAAATGACACTAAAGGAAAAAGCAGAGGCTGCCGTTGAGCTTCTTAAAAAAGAATATCCCGATGCGCTCTGCTCCCTGGTCTATACCGATCCTCTGCAGCTTCTTATCGCAACAAGGCTCGCTGCACAGTGTACAGACAAAAGAGTAAATATGGTAACTCCTGCGCTGTTTGAAAAATTTCCCGACGCTCAGAGCTTTTCCGAAGCTGAGCCGGAAGAAATTGAGAATTATATAAAATCCTGCGGACTTTATAAAACCAAAGCAAGAGATATCTCCGCTATGACTAAAATGCTTTGTGATGAATATAACGGTACTGTTCCCGACACTATCGAGGAACTTGTTAAGCTTCCCGGCATAGGAAGAAAAACCGCTAACCTCGTTGTCGGTGATATCTTCGGAAAACCGGCTGTTGTAGTCGATACTCACTGTATCAGGATAACATCAAGACTTGGCTTTCATCAAAGCAAGGATGCTGTAAAAATCGAAAAGCTTTTAAGAGAGCTTCTCCCTCCCGAAGAATCAAACGATTTTTGTCACCGCCTTGTTCTTCATGGCCGTGCAGTTTGCAGCGCAAGAAAACCCGACTGCGAAAACTGCTGCCTAAAGGATATCTGCGATTCATACAATAAGTAAAAAAAATCCCCGTATGTCTTTTCCGGCATACGGGGATATTTTATTAAAGCTTCGTACCACATTCAGGACAGAATTTCGGCTTTTCCGCCGGCAGTCTGATACCGCAGGATGAACAGTATTCTGCATTTTCACGGGCTTCATTCACCTTTTTCATATCCATCATTTCAAGAAACCCCTTCATGCTTCCTTCATCCGTTTTCATTAAAGGCATTGCCGGCTCACATATCATTGTATTTCTGGCGGGACGCAAAGCCACTCCGGGTACCTCTATTTTATCAAGCATATCCTCCCGCGCAAAAACCGACAGTGGCATACTCATATCACAGACCATCATAGTTGTCGTAAGCATATCCGGAAGGACTTCTATATTTGTAAATGCTCCGAAATCCCCTCTTGTAAGGTCAAAGGGAACAATATATACCTTTTCCGGCGCATACTTATAGCTCACAACATGAAATTCTCCGCCTCCGCCTACCCAGCTTACTGTATTCCCGCTGATTATCATGGGATTTCTGCCCTTACCGTTTCTTGTCCATTCCTCCCATCTTCCCTGAAGCCTTCCGATATATTCATCATCTCTGATAATGATATGGTCGAATGGACCGTTTTCCTTTTTGGTAAGAGTATAAAGCGTTTCTCCCATTATAGTATAATAATAAAGGAATTTAAGCTCACCGTTTTCATAAGCAAGCTCCTTTATCTCCGTCATCATTTCACCGTCCCATGTGCGTGACAGAACATTATTCTCAAGTGAAATGACCGTTCTCTCGCCTGATTCCAGCCTGTCTGCATCATAGCTTACAACAGTTTCAAGCCTTATTCCCCTGTCATAGCCCCTTACAGTAAGCTTTTCATCACGAAATTCAAGATAATAGTGATAACCCTCTTCCCAGTAGCCGTTCAGCTTATCCGAATACTTCATGTTTTCACCTCATTTATGTATTATTTTCCCCGTCAACTGCCTCAAGCAGAAAGCTTACGGGACGAAAGCCGTCATTGCAGGATATCATGGCAGAGCGTCTATTCTTCATCCATCCGTCATAAATATCCTCTCCTCCGCAGGCAAGCGTCATAACAAAGGCAGACATACTCTCCCATGCACTTTCACACAATCCCTCCGGACGCTTCATATCAGCAGAAATAAATACCTGTCCCACCTGCATATCACAGGCATGCTCTATGGGATTTTCATACCTTTCCATCAAATCGGTATGACACACCTTTTTCATTACAGTTATCCTTACATTTTTCATATGCGCTCACCTCAATATTATTATACAATATTCTTTTCTTCATTACAAGAATTCATATACATCTGTCATACTTTACTTTTTTTGATTATTTGTGTATAATGGGAATATCGGAAAACCGAAATGTATTTTTAAAGAAGGTCTGAAAATGAGTAAGCTTGGCAGAAATGATCCATGCTGGTGCGGAAGCGGAAAAAAGTATAAGAAATGCCATGAGCAGTTTGACGAAAAGATACAGTATATCAAAAGTCAGGGGCATATTACCCCCGAACATGATATAATCAAAACTCCCGCGCAGATAGAGGGCATAAGACAAAGCGCAAAAATCAATATTGCTGTTCTCGACTATGTTGCCGAAAACATCAGAGCAGGTATGACTACTCAGGAAATAGATGATCTCGTTGCCTCAAAAACGGCAGAGCTTGGCGGAATACCCGCTCCGCTGAATTACCGCGGATATCCGAAAACCGTCTGCACATCTATAAATGAAGTAATCTGTCATGGTATCCCCAGCGATAAGGTCATTCTTAAAGACGGAGATATCATAAATGTAGATTGCAGTACGATCTATAACGGCTATTTTTCCGATTCTTCAAGAATGTTCTGTATCGGAAACGTAAGCGAGGAAAACCGCCGTCTTGTTGAGGTCGTGAAGGAATGTGTCGAAATAGGTCTTGAAAAGGTCGTACCCTGGGGATTTCTCGGAGATATGGGACAGGCTGTACATGAACACGCTGTAAAGAACGGCTACAGCGTCGTCAGAGAGATCGGAGGTCACGGTGTCGGTCTGGAATTCCATGAGGATCCTTGGGTAAGCTATGTTTCAAAGCAGGGCGAAGAAATGCTTATGGTGCCCGGTATGATATTCACCATTGAGCCTATGGTAAATATGGGTACGGACAGGATAATCACCGACAAGGAGGACGGCTGGACAGTCTACACTGCCGACAAAAAGCCTTCCGCGCAATGGGAGATAATGGTTCTCGTTACCGAAGACGGACATGAGGTACTTGCTTACTGATACAGAATAATATCCCTCTCTCCTGCATAGAAATATGTAGAAGGAGTGAGAAAATGAAAAAGCTATTTTGTATTCTGCTGTTGGTATCGTTTTTTGTATACAGCTCATCAGGACTTTCGGCTAATGCTGTTTCACCTGACGACATTGAGGCTCCCTCTGCTGTGCTTATGGAAAGCTCCACGGGCAGAGTCCTCTTTGAAAAGAACAGCCATGAAAAACGCCCCTGTGCTTCCATAACAAAAGTTATGACCGTAATTTTAGTAATGGAGGCTCTTGACAGCGGAAAAATCAAGCTTACTGATACCGTAACTGCCTCTGAACACGCTTCATCAATGGGTGGTTCGGATATCTGGCTTGAGCCGGGTGAAAAAATGAGCGTTGACGATATGCTCAAGGCAACGATAATCGCAAGCGCAAATGATGCTGCTGTTGCACTTGCAGAGCATATCTCCGGAAGCGAAGACGCCTTTGTCAAAAAGATGAATGAAAAGGCTGCCTCCCTCGGAATGAAGGATACAGTATTCAAAAACTGCAACGGTCTTGATGAGGACGGTCACCTTACCAGCGCATACGATGTAGCCCTTATGACAAGGGAACTGCTTAAGCATAAATTCGTTCTGAAATATACCGGCACAAGAATATCCGAGCTAAGAGGCGGAAAAACTCAGCTTGTAAATACAAACAAGCTCCTTCGCACCTATAACGGTATTACCGGTATGAAGACCGGAACGACCTCAAAGGCGGGAAGCTGTATCACTGCAACCGCCGAACGTGACGGACTTTCCTTAATTTCAGCAGTTCTCGGCTGCTCAACGGGAAAGCAAAGATTTGCCGATGCAGCCTTACTCCTTGATTCGGGCTTTGCAAATTACATGATATATAACCCAAAGCTGCCGGTGGAGGCGTATGCATCAGTTAAGACCGAAAGAGGAACAGTTCCCTTTGTAAAAGTTTCACCCGCACCTGCTGAAGGAATACTTTTAGAAAAGGATAAATCAGGTTCCGCAGAAACAAGGATAGTTCTGCCGGAATCTGTCACTGCTCCGGTAGCAAAGGGTGATACTATAGGTAAGGTCGAATTCCTTTCAGGAAAAGATGTAATTTCCTCTTCCCCGATAATCGCTGATGAGGATGTTGATGAAATTACTCTCCCCTTTATTTTCCGCCGACTTTTCATCCTTGCTGCAGGAGGATGAAACAATGTACAATTTTCAATGTACAATGTACAATTATCAGGTGTTTCGGTTCTTTTGTTTAAAACAGACTTCGCTTTTTTCTGATTTAACAAAAAACGTACATCAAATAACTAATGTACAATTTTCAATGTGCAATGTACAATTCTTGGATGTTCTGTT
>CACXDV010000208.1 GCA_902766585.1 uncultured Ruminococcus sp. | reverse complement strand
TTTTTCTTACTAATAAACCTTTTACACGTTTTGATTCTCTTTTTCAATGAAAGTGTCTTTATTATTGAAATAAAGGAGGTAATCATAGGCAATAGGAAGCACTAACATACTCAAGAACAAAGATCACAGCATTATGTCAAAAAACAAGGAGTGAAAAAATGCATTCAATCAGAAAAACAGGCAGGAAATTCCTTTGTAGCACACTAAGTCTTGCCATACTTACAAATTTCTGTAACGTATTGCCTGTTCATGCCTTTGCAGAAGGAGAAAGCGGTACTGTGCAGGAAAATAACAACGAAAGCGGACACAGATATCAGCTTTTTGACGAATCTAAGAGCTGGACTGACGCAGAAGCCTACTGCGAAAGCCTTGGCGGACATCTGGTAACCATAACTTCCGCTGATGAACAAGATTACATTATTAACGAGCTCCTCCCTATGGGAACTCAGATGACCTATTTTATTGGTCTTTCCAGAGACACCAGCACCAATGACTGGAACTGGGTCACTGGCGAGGAATTCGATTATGCTAATTGGGACGAAGGAGAGCCCAACAGCACCGACGAGAACTATGTGCATATGTACAGCGGAATGGGTAATGTAGGTACATGGAACAATACCTATAATTATGAAACAGGCTTTGGTTCATACGCTACCGCATACTGTGGATTCATATGCGAATGGGAAGCCGAGGATTCACCTATCTCTGTAGAGAACAAGATGAAACACTATGCTCTGTACTCAGCCAGCGATACTGTTGACCTCGGACTCTACGGCTGGGGAAGCAGCGTCAACGGAAATGTTTACACAGGCGCCTCATTTCAGTGCAGCGGCTCAGAGATGTCGATAAACGGCCGCGTTGACGCAGTCGGTTCCGTCAACGCATACGGCTGGCACATCGAGATCGAGGAACAGAATGAAAATGTTGAACCAGTGGGCATCATAGACTATGACAATCTTATGCATAACAATGCACAGCCATACGATTACTATCCTGAAAGTCCCGCATATATTGAGGATCGCAGTATCATCAGCAAGTCTGTCAAAACTTCGGGCGATGTTGTCATCAGCGGCACGACCTTTGAAGGAGACTGCTATATTATCGCTGACGGGGATATAACTTACAATGTTGATAGCTTTGAGACAAGCGGAAGAGTATTTCTTTACTCAAGAAACGGTAATGTCATCATAAAAGGTACGAGTATTTCTATAAACGGCGGTATATATGCTCCTCACGGCAAAGTATCCATAAGCTCGTCTGAAACTGTTCTTACAGGCTTTATCTGGGCTGACAGCATTTCTCACAGCGGAAGCAGACTTACTGTAAATGGAAGCAATTTTGATATGCTTGAGCCGAGAAGCGCAGTAAAGACCTACACTGTTGACGATGATTTCCGCGAAGGTAATTTCAATGGTCTCGGAATATCTGTATCGGACGAACTAACTCTTGACGCCTTCAACGGTGAGGCCTCTCCTTCCGGGGTATCAGAGTATCTTGGAACCGAAAGTGAAAAGGGCGTAAAGGTCACATATTCATCTGACAAGTCGTTTGTTTCGGGAATCGGCGATAATGTCAATCTGAAATACGATCTAAGCGGCTATGGTGAAGCTTCTGATGATCACGAACCTGTTGATCTGGTAATTGTCGTAGATAACTCAGGAAGTATGGAAGGAGACCGTATAGAAAAGACCACAGCGTCCTGTAAGCAGATCATTTCCCGGATGAGATCCAATGATCGCTGTGCGGTTGTTTCATTCTCAGACTGTGTCGATGTGTTGCAGGACCTGACATCCGATAAGGAGCTGCTGAACAGCTCGCTCAACAGATTCTATACTGACGGAGGAACATTTCTATACCTCGGACTGAAGCAGGCACTTGACATTTTCAGGGATCAGAGCGATCCTGAACATCAGAAGTATATAATACTTCTTTCAGACGGTGACAGTTTCAATGAACACCTGGCAATTAATTATGCAGCAGAAGCAGGCCAGAAGAATATCCGTATCTTCTCTCTCAAGGTAGGCAACAATACACTTGCAATGCAGAAGATGGCAATAAACAGCAATGGCGTCTACAAGAATACTCCCGACAACGATGACATCATAAAGATAATGTCTTCATTTGCATCAGAGGTATTCAGCGTAGCGGGAAGAAACACTGTTTTCAGAACTACTGTCAGAGATGCAGCTTCTGTTGACATTTCAGCCATCACTCCCACGCCTTCCGAAGTGACCGAAAACACTGACGGAAGCGTTTCGCTGGAATGGAGCATCGGAAGGATCTCCCTGAACGCTCAGAAGGAAATAAGCATTCCGGTAACCATAACATCTGACACAGACGGTTTTGCAGATATTCTTGAGAATACATCCTGTGTATACTATGACAGCAGCGGAAAAGCCAGTGTTATTTATACAGATGATATATCCATTCCTGTAAGTGAATATACTGAGACCGGAAACTGGACAGTAGTTTTTGACAGCGAACAAGAGGATGTCGACTGGGATAATATCTACTGGAACGGAAAAAGATACGGTGACGGTGAGATATCAGTCTATGTATCTGCAAGCGATGACGGTGAAAACTTCTCTGAGCCCGTAAAGGCAGATAATAACGTGTCCTTCAGCGGTATACACGGACGCTACGCCAAGATAAGCGTAGATATGACTGTGTCCTCGGACGGACGTTCACCTGAGTTGTATGATATCACTATCGTCTCAAAGGACGCAGTTTCAGAGCAGCTCACAAATACTGCACCGACAGCAGCTATCATCTCAAAGGACAGGACAAAGGTGAATATTCCTTTAAGAATGAGAGCATCTGTTACAGATGACTGCATGGATTCGGATATAACAGTAACATGGAGCTGCGATGATGAGAATGTAAGCTTTTCTGACACATCCGGAGCCTTCACATCGGTTATAAGTTCCGTAAACGGGAGCTACGACATAACCTGTACAGTCAGCGACGGTGAAAACACATTTCAGTGTGTAAAGACTATCGTATGCGAGCCTGCTGACAGTTATGCCGATATTGGTCCCGAGCAGCAGCAGACCCCCGAGGCTCCTTCGATAAACGTTATGCTTCCCCAGTTTTCTGACAGAGGCGAAAAGATAAGCTCAAAGATTGAATTGCTTAACAATGCGGATATATCATGGTACTCTGCTATCCTTGACGACATAGAAGCTGCTGATGTTGCATCTGACGGCCGCTTTACCCTCACGATGCCCGAAACTGACGGAGTATACAATGTAGTTGTAAGAGCCTATGACTGGTCGGGAAGGTCTGACGTAAAGACATTCAGTATCACTGTTGACGGTGAAGCTGCAGCTGTGAACATAATGCCTTCCGCGAATGAAGCTCCGGTCAATACACAGGCATACTTCAAAGTATCAGTTGCAGGTGCCGACAAGGTCCAGGAGCTCAGCTATACTCTGAACGGCAAGTCCGTAACAATTCCCGAAAACGGCATCTTACCTGTAGATACTGCTGTTGAGAAGGAATTTATCCTTGAAGCCCACGGCATAACAACACGCGGCAAGGAACTGAAGGCTTCTGCCAAGATAAATGTAGTTGCCCCTGATACCGAAAAGCCTGTTGTATCCATAAGCTTCGATAAGGACGACTACATTGAGGGCGATAATGCAGTCATTACGGTAACAGCTTCCGACAACACAGGAGTCAAGGCGCTGACAGTTTTCCTGAACGGTATTGAGATACAGCCGGAAAGCAGCGGCAAGTAT
>CACXDV010000207.1 GCA_902766585.1 uncultured Ruminococcus sp. | reverse complement strand
TATATACAACATGGTCGGTTTTCGGTGTTACCATAATCGTTCTGCCAAGTGCGTTTTTGACAGCATCCTCCAGCTTTTCCTTATCCATATCGGACAGGATATTCACCTGTGCATAAACCTGGTTTTCAGCTTCATCCAGAACCTTATCGGTAAGTAACATATCAAGCCTTTCGCTGATCATGCTGTCAGGAACGCCGGCTTTTTTCAGTTCCTCTGATGCCGTATTCTTTGCCTTTTCACGAATGACCGAACGCAGCTTTTCGGGGGAGATATATGCATAGCCGAAGGAATTATAATCCGGCATAAGCTGGTTTTTGTCCGCAACGCATATCATATGCTCGCCGGATTTTATAAGACCCACACTTTTTCCGCTTCTTCAGGCTTTGCTATCCTGTACTCAATTTTCATATTGTTCACCCATTTATCCTTGACGAATGATCTTCTCCATTGACTTTCCCTTTGCCAGCTCGTCAATAAGCTTATCAAGCTGACGCATTTTCTTTGTCATCGGGTCTTCTATGGTTTCTACTCTGACTCCGCAGACCGCGCCTTTTATCAGCTCCGATTTCGGATTCCACTCAGGTGCGCATGACAGAAATTCTCCGTAAGTCTTCTCAGACAGTGCTTCAATATCTTCATATCCGGTCAGCCATCTGACAACCTCATTGACTTCTTCTTTAGTTCTGCCTTTTCTCTCTGCCTTCTGAACGAGCAGAGTATAGATCTTTGTAAACGGCATTTCAAAAACACTTTGTTTTGGCATATTCATACTCCTTCTTTACTAATTCTCCTGAACTCCTATTTATTCCGGCTTTGACTGCTTTTAACAAAATCTCTGTATTCATCCCTGATCATGGCATAGGTTATCAGATTTACGATCAGCTTTATTACTTCCGGATCGTCAAGCCGCCATAATCTGTCATTTATAAGCGAGCCTAAATAAAACCTGTTTCCGCTGATAAGCTCAGGGCATCTTTTTTCAACAAAGCTTCTGAGATCAGCGATCCTGCCGCTTCCCATCTTGCCCACCGCAATTCTGCCATGATGATAAAAGCTTACTTTGTTTCCTGCAACAGCCAAATTATCATCAACAACCAATTGCAAAGCATGATGACTGTTCTTTTCATCATCATGCGCAACAGATATACATGTTTTTATATTTGCTTCATCATCGCCCTTCCAATAAGTTGAAACTGCGATTGAATAAAACTCCGTATTATCGCCTGTCTTCACGAGAAAAGACCTGTACGGACCATAGAACTTGCCTCCGCTGGAATTACCATAGGTCATCATACGAATCCCATAATCCTCAATAACCTTAAACATTCCATAATCACTGCATGGTAATTTCACACGAGTGTCAAGCAAACATTCCAGAAAATTAAAAGTCGGAACAGCTAATTTCATGGGAGTCAACTTGCTTATATCCTCACCATAATAGTCCGGTTCATAGCTTGCAAATTCTTTACAAAGATATGATTCCATTTCATCAAAGGGAATTCTCGGCGGTAATTCTCCGATATCAAAAACAGTATATTTACCACTCAGCATTTTATCATATGAAGGCAGAGAATCAATAAAAACATAGTATTCGTTATCACAATCATATTTCATGCAAACCTTGCTTATGCCATTAGTAAGCATCCCATAATCCGCACCCGTCATATCGCAGTATTCTATCAGCTGATCTCTGGCACGATCATCGAGATATACATCCGGGGCTTTGCACTCAACCACTGCAATCGGTATAATCTCTCCGCCATTATCCTGGCAGTGTATCACGATATCAGCTCTCTTTTTACTTTTGATATTATAATGAGATAATATTTGTTCAACTTCGATCATATATTCAGGAATATTAAGCTCGTTGGTCAGATATGAAAGAACATTTTGTCTTACCGTCTCTTCCGGAGTAACATAAATAAGCTTCTTACGAAAAGGATCCAAATAACATTCCTTTCCGTTTCTATAGTATTTTTTAAGCTTACCGGATTTCATTTTTTTGCACCTCTTCTATACAAAACGCCGCATAAAGCGGGACTGTCTTTATTAAATATCATAGCAATCATTCATGTATAATTCAAGGGTATTTATATA
>CACXDV010000206.1 GCA_902766585.1 uncultured Ruminococcus sp. | reverse complement strand
TGCGCATTGGATCAGACTTTTGTTGTGGCGGTAGTGACAACGCTTTTACCGGAGTACATATTTACATTAGCGCCGTTTTTGAGAAGCTGAGTAGCATTTTTAGCGCCGACGATAACGGGCTTGTTAAGCGCAAGGCAAACAATAGCTGCATGAGAATCCGCACCGTCTGTTTCGGTGATGATACCGGCGCACTTTTTCATTATCGGGAGAAGGCTGTTGTTGGTTTCTTTTATTACAAGTATCTCACCCTCCTTGACATTAAGAAGAGCCTCCTCATCGCTTTTGCATACGGCAAGATGACCGTGCGCGCTGAGGTCGTTTATAATGGTGGTTCCGGTGCAAAGGATATTTCCTACAAGATGTACCTTCATAAGATTTGTTGTTCCCGAAACGCCCAGAGGAATACCGGCGGTAAGAACAACAAGGTCGCCGTTTTTCAGAAGTCCTTTTTGCTTAGCTGTTTCTGTAACATGGTCGATAAGCTCGTCCGTATTATCCTTTTCTTCTATCATAACAGGACAAACGCCCCATGACATATTCATCTGTCTCCATACCTTTTCATCAGGTGTTCCGCCGATAATGGGACACGCCGGACGGTATTTGGAAAGCATACGGGAGGTGCTTCCGCTCTTTGATACGGTGATAATAGCCGTTGCTCCGAGGTCGTGAGCCGTTGTGCAGGTTGCATGGGATATAGCTGAGGTCACGTCCGGTCTTTCGTTTATATCCAGCTTATTGAAGCGGTCGATATAATCAATGTTCTTTTCGGTCTCAACAGCAATATTTGCCATAGTCTTGACAGCCTCAACGGGATATGCGCCGGCAGCAGTTTCTCCCGAAAGCATGATAACACTCGTTCCGTCATAAATGGCATTTGCAACATCTGTGGTTTCAGCTCTTGTCGGACGCGGATTCTTCATCATGGAATCAAGCATCTGTGTTGCAGTTATTACAGGCTTATCGGAATTGCGCGTTTTGCGTATGAGCATTTTCTGAAGCGTTGGTATCTCTGCAAGGGGTATCTCAACGCCGAGGTCGCCTCTGGCTACCATTATGCCGTCTGAAACACGGACAATATCATCTATGTTGTTTACTCCGTCCTTGTTTTCTATTTTAGCGATTATGCGTATGTCAGCGCCGCCGTTTTCATCGAGAAATGCAGCCATTTCGTTTATATCCTCTGCCGAACGTGTAAATGATGCGGCTACAAAGTCAACATCCTGCTCTATTCCGAAAAGAAGGTCATTTTTGTCTGCTTCGCTGAGGAAGGGAAGTGAAAGTGTAATATCCGGTACGTTTATACCCTTATGTGAGGACACAGCGCCGCCGTTGTTTACGATACAGGTGATATCTGTATCGGTCTTTTCCTTGACCTCCATTTCGATAAGTCCGTCATCAATAAGAATTTTTGTTCCTATCTTAACATCGGAGGGAAGTCCCTTGAAGGTGATTGAGCAGCCGGTTTTGTCTCCGTCACGAGGCTCTGTGGAAAGAACAAAGGTCTGTCCCTCTTCAAGAATGACCTTTTCAGGGAAATTGCCTGTGCGTATTTCGGGGCCCTTTGTATCGAGAAGTATGGCAACAGGAAGGTCAAGTTCTTTTCTGAGCTTTTTAACCTTGTCGATTTTTGCCTTATGCTCCTCATGTGTGCCGTGAGACATATTGATCCTTGCTGCGTCCATGCCGGCAAGTATCAATTTGCGAAGTACCTCTTCATCCTCTGTTGACGGACCGAGGGTACAGATTATCTTGGTTTTTCTCATAATTATCTCTCCGTTCAGGTTTATTATTGTAATTATATAATACAATATAGTCACCTGATTTACAAGTGAAATAACTGTAGTTTTATATTTTACAAATTTCTTTTCTTGTTTTTTATTTTACAAATTTCTTTTCTCTGCTTGTATGACGGCGTATAATGTGCTATAATACTACGGTGAAATAATTTTAGAACAGAGGTAAGCTGATGATATACAATAATATTCTTGAAGCAATAGGTCATACTCCGATAATCCGTCTTAACAGAATGAACAAGCCCGGCAACGCCGAGATACTTGTAAAATTCGAGGGACTGAACGTAGGCGGTTCCATAAAGACAAGGACAGCCTACAATATGATCCGCCATGCAGAAAAGGAAGGCAGGATAAACGAGAATACGATAATTGTCGAACCCACAAGCGGAAATCAGGGTATCGGACTTGCTCTTGTCGGCGCTGTCCGCGGATATAAAACGGTCATTATCATGCCCGATTCCGTAAGCGAGGAAAGAAGGAAGCTCGTGAACCATTACGGCGCGGAGGTCGTGCTCATACATGATGACGGCGATATCGGAAAGTGCATACAGAAATGTCTTGATACGGCGCTTGAAATGGCTGAAAATGATCCCAATGTATTTGTCCCGCAGCAGTTTGAAAATGAGAATAATACCAACGCTCACAAGTACTATACAGCCCTTGAGATACTTGAACAGACCGCCGGAAAAATAGACGGCTTCTGTTCCGGTATCGGCACAGGCGGCACTATCACAGGCATAGGCGAAACACTGAAAAAGCAGTATCCCGATATAGAAATATGGGCTGTGGAGCCTGAACACGCCGCTATTCTTGCCGGAGGCACTATCGGCACACATTTACAGATGGGAATAGGCGACGGAATAATTCCCTCGATACTGAATACCTCAATATATGACCATATCCATATCGTTACAGATGAGGACGCTATCAATACGGCAAAGCAGCTTGCCGCTATGGAGGGCATTATGTGCGGAATATCAAGCGGTACAAATGTTGCCGCTGCCCTGAAGTTAGCAGAAAAGCTCGGTGAGGGTAAGACAGTCGTTACTATCCTTCCCGATACTGCTGAAAGATACTTTTCAACTCCGCTGTTTTCATAATAATAAGAAAAAAGTAACCGTTACACATTCAGCGGTTACTTTTTTTCGTTATTTCATATATTTGCGGAGCATTTCATCGGGAGACTCATCCGTTTTATAAAACAACTGTAAAGGTTATATCCCTGCCGTAAGTTCCCTTTGCGGAAATACTGCCTTTATGACGGCGCACTATCTCACGGGCAATAGAAAGTCCGAGACCGTAGCCTCCGCTTTTGCTGTTTCTTGCTTCATCCTCGCGGTAGAATCTCTCAAAGACCTTTTCAAGCTTATCCTCCGGGATACCCTTACCCGTATTATAGACCTCAATTATCCTTTTATCCCTCTGAGCATAGAGCTTTATGGATATCTCACCCTTTTCATATGAATACTTGACAGCATTGTCGATAAGAATGGTAAGTATATGCCTTATTGCGCTTTCATCTCCGTGATACATCAGCTCAGGCTCAACATCAACGTCATATTTCTTTCCCATTTCAAACATTGTGCTTTCAAAGGGCAGGGCAGTCTGCAATACCGTATCGCTTATGCAGAAATCAGACATGACCATAGGATGACCGCTTTTGTCATCAAGCCTTGCAAGTGACAGAAGCTCATTTACAAGTTCACTCATGCGTGAGGCATCCTCCTTGATATAGGTGAGCCATTTATTCTCTCCTATCTCTGCTTCAAGAACATCGGCATTTGTACTGATAACGGCAAGCGGAGTTTTAAGCTCATGGCTTGCATTTGAAATGAACAGCTTCTGCTTTTCAAAGGTCTCACTTACGGGCTTAACTAGCCAGAAGGACAGCACCATGGCTATAATATAGAAAATGATTATAGCTCCCACGCCTATCAGTGAGGTGATGACGGTAAGATTGCTGTTTTGCTGAAGGATACTGCTTGCGTCACTGAATACGATTATCGTTCCGTAGGGCTTATCCGATATGAGAAAGGCATAATCATCCAGATAGCCTGTTCTTTTTTCCGTTTCCAGAGCAGCTTCCGCAAAGCCTATAATGACATCGTTATCTATGATAGCTTTTGAATTATATCCGAGTTCGAGAAGTGTATTGTATCTGTCGAGCTTGACATAAAAGCTGAAGGCATTGTTTTCAGCCTGATTTGAACCGAAATGGTCGGCATTCATTTTTATCTGCCGTCCGTCAGCCGTCGCGATAGTTTCAAGTCTTTGTATTATCTGCTGATTTGACCTGAACTGAACGATAGAATTTATCAGAAACATTATTATAAGAACGGCAAGGGCAAGGATAGCGGTAATGATTATGACTATTTTTGTCCGAAGCCGTTTTATCATTGTGTTACCTCCAGACAGTAGCCTATGCCTCGTCTTGTTTTTATCTGAACATGGGAATGAAGCATTTGCAGCTTCTTTCTGAGGAACGATATATAGACCTCAATATTATTGTTTGCGCTGTCATCCTCACCGCTCCATATTTTCTCGGCAAAGCTTTCCTTAGTTACGATATTTCCGGAGCTTGAAATAAGCAGCTCCATCATTCTGAATTCCTTTCTTCCGAGTACAACTGAGGAGGTCTGGCATATCAGCTCACCCTTTTTCAGATCGAGGGTAATATCTCCGAATTTTGGATTGATGTCCGGCGCAATACCGAGTCTTCGCGTCATGGCTCTTACCCTTGCAAGAAGCTCACCCGTGGCAAAGGGCTTTGTTAAGTAATCATCAGCGCCGCAGTCAAGTCCCTTTATCCTGTCATCTATCTCCGAGCGCGCTGTAAGCAGAAGTACGGGTATCTCATTCTGCATTACCCTGAGATATGACAGGACATCAAGTCCGTTCATTACGGGAAGCATTATATCGAGGATCATACAGTCGAATTTGCCCGACATAGCCTTATCAAGTCCCGTTTTGCCGTCATTAGCCATATCCGCCGCATACCCCTCGCGTCTTAGTATTGCGCATATTGCTTCGGCAAGCGCGGTCTCATCCTCAACAACAAGTACTCTCATACATTTTCACACCTCACTCAAT
>CACXDV010000205.1 GCA_902766585.1 uncultured Ruminococcus sp. | reverse complement strand
GTGCTTTCATTCTGTTCATACGAAGCAGTAACAGAAACCTCACTTGAGACCGCCGATGATGCTTTTGAAGACTCTTCCTTTCCGGTACATGATGACAAACATAATAATGAAGCAAGCAATACAGATATCAATATTATTTTTGAAATTCTGTTTTTTATCATAAATCATTCTCCTTACTGAATATATCATAGATAATATTGAGTCTGAGGTCTTTGCAGTACTTATATACAGCATCAATATGATGGTCCCAGAGCTGCTCGGCAGTATGGCAGTCTGACCCGACTGTCACATTAATATTTTTACCCCTGACCTTTTTCCAGAAACGATCCACAGGATACTGAAATCTCATTCCATCCGGAAAATAGCTTTTTCCTCTCCTGAAACCGTTTGCATTGACCTCAAGGCATATCTTATTTCTTTCGGCTGCAGCTATAATTATATCAGCAGCTTTTTCGCAGTTTTCATCCCATGCAAACGGATTTTTATAAAAAATATCCGGATGCGCTGCAATCTTGAAAAAGCCCGACTCTATAGCCTCAGCTACACTTTCGGCATATTCCGGATAGTCCTCTGTTCCGGAAAACGAGGAAATATATCTTATGTCACCATATGAGTCAGTATAATTATGCTGTCCCAGAACAAGATAATCAAGACCGCCTTCCTTCAGTAAAAAATCATAATAATCGTTATACTTTTTATGATATTCTATTTCAAGACCGGAATAAATTTTCAGCCTGTCGGCAAAACGCTCCTTCAATTCATTTATTGTCCCGACATAATCTGCAAGCTCATCATACTGCATCCTGAGTCCGAAATCTCTGTCCGGAAAAGGTCCATGGTCTGAAAAGCCTAAAACGAATAATCCGTTTTTTATTGCTTCAAGAACATAATCTTCCTCCGTTCCCCAGGCATGATTACAGCGGTATGTATGTGTATGAAAATTAGTTCTCATTTTTCTCCCCTCCGGATATATTATATCATAAAAGGAATATATTTTGCACCGTTTTTTATAATTCTTTTTATAAGCCTGTGGATGTATTGACTTTTTTTGACTTTAGATGTAAAACATATATAGTGGTTATCATCTTTCAGCAAATATGAATATCTTAAAATAGTTTAAGACTAATTTAAAGATTTATTTCAAAAAAATACTATCTTTGTTGACACACTTTTTTCTGTGATGGTTTATAATTACATCATCAAAGAAAACAACATATCAAATGGAGGTATAAATTATGGAAAACAAGGATTTTAATAACATGAACGAAAACGAAGGCAGATATTCAACAGGTCTTGAGAATATTTTCTCAGAATCAAAAAATGAGTCTGCTCCCGTACCTGCAGAAAACGAAAGCGCATCAGAGCATAATACTGAGGCATATAATACACCTGTTCAGCAAAATGCTCCTCAGAGCTACAAAGTTCCTGTACAGCCGAGTGCGCCGCAATACTTCAATCAGCCCACCGCTCCGCAGAGCTATATTCCCCCTGTACAGCCAAACTACACAGCTCCGGCACCTCAGAACAATGTTTATTCAGGAAGAACTTCAACACAAGATACCATGCCTCTTCCGAATTACAATCATTATCAGGCGCCAAATGATTACGGCGACAACTTCGCACAGCAGACGGCAAGCGTAAATCATGTCCCGCCTAAAAAGAAATCAGGCGCCGGCAAGAAAATTGCTGTTATCGCAGGCGTTCTTGCTCTTGCGATCTGCTTCGGCGCAGGCGGCGCATTTATAGGAACAACACTTGCAAATAACAACAACAAGATTGTTGCAGAAAGCAGCAAGGCGACCGACTCTTCAAAAACATCATCCGAAAGCAGCGAGTCACAGCTTGTTATAAAGCAGGCATCAGACGAAGAACTTAAGCCTACAACAGTTCAGGAGGTCACTGCTCTTGTTAAGGATGCAGTTGTTGAGATAACAACAGAAACAACAAGCTATGACACCTTCTATGGTCAGTATGTTTCAAAGGCAGCCGGAAGCGGTGTTATCATCTCAGAGGACGGCTACATTCTTACAAATAACCATGTAATTGACGGAGCGACCAGCATTAAGGTACGTCTTACAAATGAAAAGACCTATGACGCAAAGCTTATAGGCAAGGATGCTGCAATTGATATAGCTCTCCTTAAAATCGAGGAAAAAGATCTTACAACAGCTACCTTCGGTGATTCCGCTAAACTCAGCGTAGGTCAGACAGCTATCGCTATCGGCAATCCTCTCGGTCAGCTCGGCGGTACTGTAACAGACGGTATCATCTCTGCTATGGACAGAGAAATTACTATCGACGGCAAGAAGATGAACCTTCTCCAGACTAATGCAGCTATCAATCCCGGCAACTCAGGCGGCGGTCTCTTCGATGCAAACGGTAACCTTATCGGTATCGTAGTTGCTAAATCCTCATCTACCTCTACAGGTACATCTGTTGAAGGTCTTGGCTTTGCTATTCCGATAAATGATGTAGTTTCTATTCTTGAAGACCTCAAAACAAACGGTCGTGTTACAAACAGAGCTTATCTCGGCGTTAACCTTGTAGATATCCTTACTGAAAATGCTAAATTCATGTACCGCGTAGACAAGGAAGGCGTTTATGTAAGCTATGTTCAGCCCGATTCAGCTGCTGAAAAAGCCGGCATCAAGACCTATGACCGCATCGTTAAG
>CACXDV010000204.1 GCA_902766585.1 uncultured Ruminococcus sp. | reverse complement strand
GGGAGTTGTTTATAATGATAAAAGAAGCAATAGTAAAAATCGTAAATAAGGAAGACCTTACATATGATGAGGCATATTCAGTAATGAATGAAATAATGAGCGGAGAGACCTCTCCTACTCAGAATGCGGCTTTTCTTGCCGCTCTTTCGACCAAAAGCGCAAAGGCTGAAACAACTGCCGAAATTGCAGGCTGTGCCGCAGCTATGAGAGACCATGCTACAAAGGTAGATACAGGTATGGATATACTTGAAATTGTCGGTACAGGAGGAGATAATGCCCAAAGCTTCAATATTTCCACGACCTCTGCTCTTGTTGCGGCAGCCGGAGGAGTAAAGGTGGCTAAACACGGTAACCGTGCTGCTTCTTCAAAATGCGGTACAGCCGATTGCCTTGAGGCTCTCGGTGTAAACATAAACCAAAGCCCTGAAAGATGCAAGCAGCTTCTTTCAGAGGTTGGAATGTGTTTCTTCTTTGCACAGAAATATCATTCCTCTATGAAATATGTCGGCGCAATAAGACGTGAGCTTGGCTTCCGTACAGTATTCAATATACTCGGCCCGCTTACAAATCCGGCTTCTCCTTCAATGCAGCTTCTCGGAGTTTATGACGAATATCTTGTTGAGCCTCTTGCACAGGTGCTTATTGAACTCGGCATAAAAAGAGGTATGGTGGTTTACGGTACAGATAAGCTTGATGAGATATCTCTCAGCTCTCCGACAAAGGTATGCGAGATAAAGGACGGCTGGTTCAAGACCTATACCATTACTCCGGAACAGTTCGGACTCAAGCGCTGTGAAAAATCCGAGCTTGTCGGCGGTACTCCCGAAGAAAATGCAGCAATTACCAGAGATATCCTCAACGGCAAAAAGGGAGCGCACAGAAATGCTGTGCTTATGAATGCCGGAGCTGCTCTTTATATTGCAGGCAAGGCTGATTCACTTGCCGGAGGTATTTTCCTTGCGGCTGAGCTTATAGATTCCGGCAAGGCTGCCGAAACTCTTGAAAAATTCATTGAGGTCAGCAACAGACCGGAGGAGGAATAAATGACTATCCTTGATAAGCTTGCCGACCATGCAAGGGAACGCTGTGAATTATATAAGGCTGAAATGCCTCTTTCAGAGCTGAGAAGAAAGGCGGAGTCACTGCCGATAGGAGATTTTCCGTTTGAAGCTGCTCTCAGAAAGCCCGGTATATCATTTATCTGTGAGGTGAAAAAGGCATCTCCTTCAAAGGGTATTATAGCTGTGGATTTTCCTTATCTCAGTATTGCAAGGGAGTATGAGGCAGCGGGGGCTGATTGTATATCCGTTCTCACAGAGCCAAAGTGGTTCCTTGGGAGTGACGGCTATCTTGAAGAAATTGCCCGCTCAGTTTCGATACCGTGTCTGAGAAAGGACTTTACTGTAGATGAATATATGATATATCAGGCGAAGCTTCTCGGCGCGTCAGCCGTTTTGCTGATATGTTCGATACTTGATGAAGGCAGGCTTGGTGAATATATAATGCTTGCCCGTTCTCTCGGTCTTACTGCACTTGTCGAAGCCCACGATGAAAAAGAAATAATGACAGCGCTCAGGTGCAGGGCTTCTGTTATAGGCGTAAATAACCGTGACCTCAAGGATTTTTCCGTTGATACGTCAAACAGCAGAAGACTGCGTGATATTATACCGGAGGATATAGTTTTTGTTTCGGAGAGCGGAATAAAAACTCCGGAGGACGTTGCTCTTCTCAGAGATGCCGGAGTATCTGCCGTACTGATAGGAGAGGCGCTGATGAAGTCTACCGATAAAAAGCAAAAGCTTCGTGAGCTGAGAGGTTTATTATGATAAGGATAAAAATGTGCGGGCTGAAAAGGCAGGAGGATATTACCGCCGCAAATGAGCTTTTGCCTGATTATATCGGCTTTGTATTTGCTTCTCGGAGCAAAAGGTATATTTCACCGGAAAATGCACTCTTGCTTAAATCTCGGCTTAATGATAAAATAAAGGTAGTCGGCGTATTTGTTGATGAAAAGCCCGAAGCTGTTGCACAGACAGTAAATTCCGGCGCAATAGATATAGTTCAGCTTCACGGCAGAGAGGACAATGCTTATATAGGTATTCTCAGAAGCATGACGGATAGTATTATCATCAAAGCTATCCGTATCCGTTCGGAAAGGGATATTGAAGAAGCAGAAAACAGTATTGCCGATATGATACTTCTTGATGCAGGAGCGGGGGACGGAACGACCTTCGACTGGGAGATCGTCAGGGAGATAAAAAGACCGTATTTCCTTGCCGGAGGCTTGACACCGCAGAACGTCGGTGAAGCGGTGAGAAGGCTTCATCCCTACGGCGTTGACGTCAGCTCAGGTCTGGAAACGCAGGGAATCAAGGATAAGAAAAAAATGGCGGAGTTCATTTCCGCCGTGAGAAAGGAAGATACGTTATGACAAACTCAAAGGGGCGTTTTGGTGTTCATGGAGGACAGTATATACCCGAAACACTTATGAATGCCGTAAATGAGCTTGAAGAGGCTTATAACAAATATAAGAATGATCCAGAGTTCTGCAAGGAACTGGAGACTCTTTTCAATGAATATGCCAACAGACCGTCAAGACTTTATTTTGCCGAAAATATGACAAAGGCTCTCGGCGGCGCAAAAATATATCTTAAACGCGAGGATCTCAACCACACCGGAGCGCATAAAATAAATAATGTTCTCGGTCAGGCTTTGCTTGCAAAGAAAATGGGCAAGACAAGACTGATAGCCGAAACGGGTGCAGGACAGCATGGTGTTGCGACAGCGACTGCTGCTGCGCTTATGGGGATGGAATGTGTTGTTTTTATGGGCGAGGAGGATACGCGCAGACAGGCACTCAATGTTTATAGAATGAGGCTTTTAGGCGCGGAGGTCATACCTGTAAAAACAGGAACAGCCACACTTAAGGACGCAGTTTCAGAGGCTATGAGAGAGTGGACAAAAAGGATAGATGATACACATTATTGCCTCGGTTCTGTTATGGGACCTCATCCCTTCCCGACAATAGTAAGGGATTTTCAGGCTGTAATTTCAAAGGAGATAAAGCAGCAGATGCTTGAGAAAGAGGGCAGACTGCCCGATGCTGTTCTTGCCTGTGTAGGAGGAGGCTCAAATGCGATAGGAAGCTTCTATCATTTCATTGAGGATAAGAGTGTACGTCTTATCGGCTGTGAGGCAGCGGGCAGGGGCATTGATACCTTTGAGACTGCTGCAACGATCTCAACGGGTAAGCTCGGTATTTTCCACGGAATGAAATCATATTTCTGCCAGGATGATATGGGACAGATCGCTCCGGTCTATTCCATTTCCGCGGGACTTGATTATCCCGGAGTCGGTCCTGAGCACGCATATCTCCATGATATCGGCAGGGCTGAATATACGGCTGTTACGGATGATGAGGCTGTAGGAGCTTTTGAGTACCTTTCAAAAACAGAGGGCATTATTCCGGCGATAGAATCTGCTCATGCAATAGCATACGCAATGAAGCTTGCCCCAACAATGGATAAGGATAAAATAATAGTTGTTACCGTTTCAGGCAGAGGCGACAAGGACTGCGCCGCAATAGCAAGATATAAAGGAGAGGATATTTATGACTAAGCTTGAACAGGCTTTTGCAAATGGCAAAGCCTTCATTCCCTTCATTACCTGCGGTGATCCTGATCTTGATACCACTGCTGCCGTTGTCAGGGCTGCCGCCGAAAACGGCGCTGATATCATTGAACTTGGGATACCGTTTTCAGATCCGACAGCAGAGGGACCGGTCATCCAGAATGCCAACCTCAGAGCGCTGAAAGGCGGAGTGAATACCGATAAGATATTTGAGCTTGTCAGGGAGCTTAGAAAAGATGTTACTGTTCCTCTTGTATTTATGACGTATGCAAATGTTGTTTTTTCCTACGGTGCGGACAGATTTATAAGCAAATGCGCCGAATACGGCATTGACGGTCTGATACTTCCTGATATTCCCTATGAAGAAAAGGGAGAATTTCTTGATTACTGCCATAAATATGACGTTGCATTGATATCTCTTATTGCGCCGACCTCTGAAAACCGTATAGGAATGATTGCAAGGGAGGCAGAGGGCTTTATATATCTTGTGTCGAGCCTTGGAGTTACGGGTGTAAGAAGTGAGATTAAGACAGACCTTTCATCGATCGTCAGAGTTATCAGAGAAAATACGGATATTCCATGTGCGATAGGATTTGGAATTTCCACTCCGGAGCAGGCTCACGATATGGCTGCCGTTTCCGATGGCGCCATTGTCGGTTCGGCTGTTGTTCGCATTATCGAAAAATACGGAAAAGATGCTCCGGCGTATGTAGGAGAATTTGTAAAAGCAATGAAAACGGCTGTGATCTCCTGAAATAAGCATAGTACAGATATTATATAAATATACGGGAGTTAGTCGATGAGCAGGGAAGATAAGATTTGTTACATGATCCTTATATCTGTCGGGTTGATCATATATTTAATTACTTTTTTTGTAAGCAAGGATTTTTTTCTTGCTAAAAATAAGGTTTTTGCTGAGACTGTGCTTGTGAATTGCGAAATGAGTACAGAGAAAAGGCTTAAGAAAAAATCAGACAGAGAAGCTGATCCTCTTCATAAGTATTATACCTGTTATATGTATGAGCTTACATGGGAGCTTGAAAACCCTGTAAGTCATAAAAAATATAGATTTACGGACGAGACAGAGGATATTTCTCCTAAATCCTTCGAGATCGGGCAGAAGGAAACGAAGCTTATCTATTATAATGATGACGAATCGGACTATGAATTTGCCGATCCATTAGGAGCCGTGATCTTCCTTGCGGTAGGTACCTTGCTGATAATCATTCCTGTTATAGATATAATTGGTTTCAGAAAGGTGCGAAGGGCAAAGCAGACAGCTGCCTCTCAGAAGAACACTCATTACAGGACAGCAAAACAATTAAGCCATTCTCCCACGGCAGCGGCTATGATCGTTATTAAGGCGGGAGGCACTGTCTTTTATGCCGCGCTCGAAAAAAACACTCCTGCAAAAATGCTTGTAAATATGCTTAGCAGAGGTAAGATCGAGGTCAGCTTCAAGGAATCTGATAACGGTGAAATTTTCTGTCAGATACCTCAGAGGTTATCTGTTTCTCCGTCTGAGACAGCTTTCAGCAATGGTGATATTATTCTTTACAAGGACAGAATGGGGATCGTCTGTTCTGAGATGAAGGCAAATGCGGTGAAATGTGCAGTTATCGGAAATACGCATAATAAAGATCTTAAGGACTTATTCCTGAATTCTCCCAAGGTATCGCTGAGTGTCGAATGGTCGGAATAATTACTCATTCGAGAGATTCCGCATTTGAATAGTATTTTGATGAAGAATAAAATGATTTTTATGCTTGAAAAATCAATTAAAACATAGTATGATATTCTCAGGTGTCAATGACATCTGAGAATTTTGTATAAATGGAGGTCACTAAAATGACAATTAATAAAGAAAAAAAGGGTTCCACACTCAATGTAGAACTTTCAGGCAGACTTGATACATCAACTGCTCCTGAGCTTCAGAATAGTATCAGTGCAGATCTTGAAGAGGTAAATGAATTAGTTATTGATCTTGAGAAACTTGAATATATTTCATCGTCAGGTTTGAGAGTGCTTCTTTCTGCTCACAAGAAAATGTCCTCCAAGGGCGGAATGACTGTTATTAATGTTTCCGAGACGGTTATGGAGGTTTTTGATATTACAGGCTTCTCCGATATAATGGTGATAAAATAAGAGGTGAAGCTGATGACGACCAAAGATATATATATAGGAAATAACGGAACAGGAAGAGATGAGGTCTTGAGCGAGGCTGAAAGCTATGCTAAGGCAAACGGCTTTTCCAAAAAAGAGTGTATACGCATAAGGCTTCTGTCCGAGGAGCTTATGGGTATGGTTGAGGCTATTGCTGGACAGTTTTTTGCTTATTTTCATATTGAAGGCGGAAGCAGAAAGTACAAGCTCATTGTCAACGCAAAGGTAAATATGGACTCAAGAATAAGAAATGAACTCCTTGCAGCTTCATCCCGTAAAAAGAACGACGCTGCAAAGGGTATATGCAATAAGCTCAAGGATATATTTGAGATGTATATGCTCGGCTGCCGTGAGGTTTTAAGTGACCAGAACTATTACTATATGTATTACGGTTACGGTCTGTCAGATGTTGATGATTTTAACAGTGTAAGTATCTGGAAGCTTTCAGACTATAAGAATAATGTCAATGTCAAGAATAATACTGAGGATTGGGATGAACTTGAAAAATCCATTATTGCCAATCTTGCAGATGATGTTTCTGTCGGTATTAAGGGTGATGATGTTGAGCTTATAGTTACCCGTACTCTAACACTTTAAGACTTTGCAGCTGCTGTGCTTTTAGTGTGCGGCAGCTTTTTTGGCACAGTAATGAAAATCATTTAAAGGAGCTGAACGGAATGGTTAAAGAAGAGCTTGTTACTCTGTCATTGCCTTACAGAAACGGAGAAAAAACTGTGCGCGTGTTTGTTCCGGAGCATGAACAGGATGAAACGCTCCCCGT
>CACXDV010000203.1 GCA_902766585.1 uncultured Ruminococcus sp. | reverse complement strand
GAAGCCGTTTTGGAATATCTGAAAACAGAAAAACCGTTACTTGGCATATGTCTCGGTCTGCAGCTGCTTTTTGCAGGCAGTGACGAAAGTCCCGAGGCTAAAGGCCTTGACTTGCTGAAAGGCTCAATCACAAAAATACCTAATGACGAAGGAAAGCTGAAAATTCCTCATATGGGCTGGAATTCACTTAATATCATCAGAAAGGACGGGCTTTATAAAAATATTGAAGGCTCTCCTTATGTTTATTTTGTACATTCATATTTTTTAAAGGCTCAGCAGGAAGGCATAGTAACAGCACAGACGACCTATGGAACTGTTATTGATGCCTCTGTAAATTATAAAAACATATATGCGACTCAATTTCATCCCGAGAAAAGCGGTAAGGTCGGGCTGCAGATACTAAATAATTTTGTAGAAATATGCGGAGGGAAAAGCTGATGTATGCAAAAAGAATTATTCCCTGTCTTGATGTAAAGGATGGCCGTGTGGTAAAGGGTACAAGCTTTGTAAATCTGAGAGATGCCGGCGATCCTGTAGAATGTGCAAAAATATATGATAAGGAAGGCGCAGATGAGCTTGTTTTACTTGATATTACTGCGTCCAGTGATGCAAGAAATATTATAGTTGATATAGTTCGCAAGGTTGCTGACAGTGTGTTTATCCCGTTCACCGTCGGAGGAGGTATCAGGTCGGTAGATGATTTTACCGCTATACTTCGCGCAGGAGCAGATAAGGTATCTGTAAACTCTGCTGCAGTTCACAGACCGGAAATAATTAACGAGGCAGCCTATAAATTCGGCAGCCAGTGTGTTGTTACCGCAATTGATGCCAAACGCCGTGCGGATGGCAGCGGCTGGGATGTATATATTAACGGCGGAAGGATAAATATGGGATTAGATGCGGTCAAATGGGCTGTTGAAGCTGAAAAGAGAGGCGCTGGAGAGATACTTCTTACAAGTATGGATTGTGACGGTGTAAAGAACGGATATGACCTTGAACTCACAAAAGCAGTTTCCGAGAATGTCGGTATCCCTGTTATTGCATCCGGCGGTGCAGGTAAGCTTGAGCATTTTTATGATGCATTCACTTATGGAAAAGCCGATGCTGTACTTGCTGCTTCCTTATTCCATTTCGGTGAAATATCAATTGGAGAGCTAAAGAACTATCTTGATAACAAGGGAATATCAGTGAGAAAAAGCTGGTAATAAAAAAATCGGAGTCTATTTCTATTGATATTAAAGCAAAGCGTTTTATGTAAAATTAAAGCCCGAAGGCAGTTGTAATAGCTGCTTTCGGGCTTTTTTTACAGCACATTAATTTCTTTTTGCAGATTTTCAAGAAATCTTCCCGCGTGTGAGCCGTCCATCTGAGCATGATGAAACTTGAAAGAAACTGGCAGCTCATATCTGAAAAGCTTTTTTCTGTATTTTCCCCAGATGATAAAGGGATTGGAAAAGCCGCTGTTCATGTTTACAACACCGTCAATTTCAGTTTCGATTATTGCAGAGGTACCTATAACCATACTGTCCTGAGAAAGATCATTGTCCCTGCAGCTTTCAGCAGACCTTGAGGTATATTTAAGATAGCTGCTGTTAAATTCGTTGATATCATCAGAAAAGGGAATATCACAGGAGCAGATATCTCCGCTGACAGTTTTTACAATGGTATTGACAGCGATCTTATCATATTGTATCAGTTTGCCGCCGACGGGGAGAAGATAGAATTCTTTGATATCAGCAGCCGCTTTTCCTACGCAATAATCCATAAGCATATTAAATTTAAGCTTTTTCTTTCTGCTGACTTTTACGGCATTGGTAACATCAATTGTTTTTAAGAACGTCACAAAGGGATCGGGAGCCTTCATCCAAAGCTTAAAGGCTTTTGCCCTTGCAGTTTCATTCGGATTTACTTCTTTAGCCATATAAAATTGTCACATCATGCAAACTTCTGATCGTACCAAAGAAGGAAAGCATAGATATTATAGATGCGGCTCCAAAGAAAAGCTTCTCCGCCGGTATAGCTTTCCCAGAGTGCAGACATTTCCTTTTGATCAAAGAATTTCTTTGAGGTCTCTCCGAAAAGCTTATCCTTTACAGGCTGATTGTATGCGGGATCGGCAAGCCATTTTCTGATCGGAACGGCAAAGCCTACTTTTTTACGGAATGCGACCTCATCGGGCAGGACGGAGCTTGCAGCCATGCGGAATACATATTTATTCTGATCGTTCATAAATTTGAAGCGGCCCGGAATCCTTCTTGCAACATTGAAAAGACGAAGATCACTGAACGGTGTATGAAGCTCAATGCCGCAGGCTGTACTTGTACGGTCGGTGTTCAGGTAGATATCGCCTTCGAGCCAAAGAGAAATATCTATGGTAAGCTTCTGTGACAGTTCATCCTGTCCCTGAACCTCATTCCAATATGGAGCAACGGGTTCAACAGCCTTAATACTTTCATCATAACCGAGCATAAGAGCCTTTACAGCCTCCTCGGACATAATATGCGAGCAGGTGAGGTAAGTCCAGCCTTCTTTAAGAGGATTTTTGTGAGCGTTATAGCCTCCGAAGAATTCATCAATTCCTTCTCCGGAATAAACGACCTTTGCATATTCGCTGACTGCTGCACAGCCGAGAGAAAATGCAACAGCAGAAGCATCACCAAGCGGCTGACCTATTTTATCAACGACCTCAGGCATACGGGCAAAATATGTTTCCGGATCAATAACCTTTACACGGAAGCCCTTATTAAGTACTTCGGCGGTATGGCGGGCGAGACCGGATTCATCAAAGCCCTCCTCAACATAGCCAACGGTATTTGCACAAACAGCGTCACCAGCAGCAAGGAGATAGGAGGAATCAACACCGCCTGAAAGGAAGGATTCTTTATAGGGACATTCCTTGTCCTCTTTTTCCTCTGACAGGATCTCATTTACGGTATTTTTGATTTCGTCTGCCCATTCTTCGGCTGTTTTAGTTTCATCGGGTTCAAATTCAGGTTTCCAGTAACGGTGCAGGGTAACTGTTTTGCCGTCCCACTGTGCATAGTGACCGGGCATAAGCTTGTATATACCCTCATAGAAGGTTTCCTTACCTATAGGATAGCCATAGAAAAGATACTGCTGCAGCATACGCATATTAAGCTTCTTTTCAAAGCGCGGATCGGCAGCAAGCTCATTTATATCGCCTGAGCAAAGAAATTCTCCGCCGCATACTGTATAGAAAATATGCTTCTGACCGACCTGATCCCTTATGCAGAAAAGCTGCTGTATATCTTCATCCCAGATCGCTATAACAAACATACCGAAGAGATGTTCCATCATTTGCATATGCCATTTTTTATAAGCTTTGATAAGTATAGTGTTTTCTCTTTCGCTTCTGCCGAGTGAGGCGTCTATATCAAGCTCACTGCAAAGCTTTTTCCAGTTGCGGATATAGCCGCTGAAATAGCGTATTTCAATTTTATTGTCTGTCATTCTGACCATTTCCTTTCCGGTTTCGGATTTTGTTTGAATTATATCATTTTTTGACAAAATAGTCAATTATTTATAAATCACTGTAAGACCAATGAAAGAAAAAAATCCCCGCAGTTTTAGCCGCAGGGATAATGTTTATCAGTATTTGATAGGATTGGAGGAGAGATATTTCTTAACCATAAGAGCAACCTTAAAGATGATAGCGTCCTCGAATTCACGGAGATCAAGACCTGTAAGCTTTTTGATCTTCTCAAGACGGTAAACAAGTGTATTTCTGTGAACGAAGAGCTTTCTTGAAGTCTCGGATACATTCAGGTTATTTTCAAAGAAGCGCTGAATGGTGAAGAGAGTTTCCTGATCAAGAGATTCGATAGATCCTCTCTTAAATACCTCTTTAAGGAACATATCACAGAGTGTTGTGGGAAGCTGATAGATAAGACGGGCGATACCGAGTTTATCATAGCTTACGATAGACCTTTCGGTGTCGAATACCTTTCCTACTTCGAGAGCTACCTGAGCCTCCTTGAAGGAACGAGCAAGATCCTTGATGCCTGTTACGGGAGTACCTATACCGATAACGCAGTGTGTATAGAATTCTCCCGAAAGGGTATCAACGATAGAGCTTGCGAGCTTTTCAAGATCCTTTGAATCAATATCCTGCTTAATTTCCTTAACAAGAGCAATATCTGTCTCGTTTATATTGATAACGAAATCCTTTGCTTTGTCGGGGAAGAGGTTCTGTATAACATCGTATGCTGAGATATCGGTCTTTGAGGATATTTTTATGAGCATGCATACTCTTGTGACATCAGCATTGAATTTGAGCTCTCTGGATTTAAGATAGATATCACCGGGAAGAATATTATCAAGTATGACATTTTTGATAAAATTGCCCCTGTCATATTTTTCGTCATAATACTGCTTGATGCTGCCGAGAGAAACGGCAAGGATAGCGGCATATTTCTGAGCAGCATAATCGTTTCCTGCTACAAAAACAGCGTATTCGCTTCTCGGCTTGCTTCCGAAGGATTTGTATGTATATCCGTTCAAAACAAAGGGTGCTGCAGAGGTAAGCATTTCTGAGGTTATATGCTCATTCACCTCACCGATCTTGCCAAGCTCACTGCATGCGATAACCACGGAGGTCTCATCAATAACACCTATCGTGCGGTCGATAGTATCTCTCATCTGATGAATAACTCCTTGAAACAATCTGTTTGACATAGTTTATTCCCTCACTTTAAAAATATTTTGTACTTCACTTCCATTGTTTATAGCAGCATAAAAAACGCATACTAAAACCCTATATACATTTTACACAAAACAAATCAAAAATGCAACTGTTTTATCGAATTTTTATTATTTTTAATAACCAAAATTATGAAATTTTACGGAAAAAGAAATAATTATTGCGAAAACACAAAAAACTGTGAATATAATATCACAACCTTCACTTTTTGCTGATAAAGTATGTGGCAGATATTTATATATTTCATCTAAAAAATTCTTAGATTATCTGAATGTGGAGATAATAAAAACGAAATGTCTGTTTTTACCGTAAAGGTTTTGTCAATTTGCATAAGTGATATATACATTAAAATGTATAAAAAAATAAATAAAATTCCCGTCCTTCGTTGCAATTTTAATATGTCAATGATATAATAGGCATGAATGATATGATTGGGTGTAAAATATCCGCTTATTTTGAACAGGGAGTGTATGATATGGAAAAAATAGAACTGCTTGCACCGGCAGGAGATCCGGAGTGCTTTGACAGCGCATTGAAATTCGGCGCAGATGCCATTTATCTTGCCGGAACGGAATTCGGGATGAGAACTGCATCAAAGAATTTTACGCCGGAGCAGCTCACCGAGGCTGTAAAAAAGGCGCATGAAAAGGGTGTCAAGGTACATGTTACCTGCAACACACTTCCGAGAAATGAAGAGATAGACCGTCTGCCGGAATTTCTGAAAACAGCACAGGAATGCGGAGTAGATGCGTTTATAATAGCTGATTTGGGAGTAATGTCACTTGCTGCAAAATACGCTCCGAAGGTACAGCGTCATGTTTCGACACAGGCGGGAGTGGTAAACTATCAGACTGCAAAGGTGCTTTATGAAATGGGAGCATCAAGGGTTGTACTTGCAAGAGAGCTTACTCTTGAGGAAATTGCTGATTTAAGGGCAAGAATTCCGAAGGAGCTGGAGGTAGAGACCTTCGTACACGGCTCAATGTGCGTTTCATTTTCAGGAAGGTGTCTTATATCGAATTATCTTACAGGAAGAGATGCCAACAGGGGAGACTGTGCACAGCCATGCCGCTGGAAATATCATTTATATGAGGAGCATCGTGAAGGGCAGTATTTTCCTGTTGTACAGGATGACAGCGGTACTTTTCTCTATAATTCCCGTGACCTGTGCATGATAGAGCATATTCCCGAGCTTGCCGCTGCAGGAGTAAACAGCCTTAAAATAGAGGGCAGGGCAAAATCTGCATATTATGTATCCGTTGTCACAAACGCATACAGACACGCGCTTGACGAGTATTATTCCAATGGAGGAAAGAAGCCGCTTTCACGCTGGATACTTGAGGAGCTTGAAAAGGTAAGTCACCGTGAATACAGTACAGGCTTTTTCTTCGGAGGAGAGCCTGGCCAGGTAACGGATAACGGCGGATATATCAGACATTACGAGGTAGTTGCCGTATGTGACGAATATAAGGATCATACAGCTTATCTTACTCAGAGGAACAGATTTTTTACCGGAGATATTCTTGATGTGCTTCCGCCGAGCGGTGAGCCTTTTGAGATAATGGTAGATTATATGCAGGATGAAAACGGTGAGCAGATAGATGTAGCTCCGCACGCAATGCAGAAGGTTATTTTACCGAGTAATGTAGAGATACCGGCAGGTTCGGTTCTCAGAAAGCAGAGGTCGGAATAATGAAGATTTTAAATATTCACGGATACAAGGGAAATGCCGCGAATGCAGCATATGAGGCTCTGAGAGAATGCGGCTTTGATATAATTTCTCTCCAGCTTGATTATGACAGGTCTTCGCCGGAATCCATAATGCAGCTTCTCAACAGTCAGTTTACGAATAATTTCTGTAATGCTGTTGTCGGAACAAGCCTTGGAGGATTCTATGCTGCATTGATAAGCGCAAAAAATGAATGTCCCTGTGTCCTGGTAAATCCCTGTCTTATGCCGTTTCTTCATCTTCCGCGCATCGGCTACGGTAATGATGACGGAGTTGTTGAGTTTATAAGGCTTTTCTCCGGACTTGCAGATGTTGACAGCAACAGAGTATCAACGATAATAGGCGGACAGGACGAGCTTATTGATACACATGACTTTACAAGACAGATTTTTCAGAATGAAAAGTATATAGTTGTACCTGATGGAAAGCACAGCGGTTCGACTATGCCCCTTGCCGATATTTTCAGAGACCATATGGATGCATTCTTTGATGAGAATAACTGAGCGGGGAGTGCAGAGGCTATGGATAAAAATTCCTCGTTCAAATATGATGCCAGCGCGCAGATGGACAGTATGCTTGATGCATACAGAGCATCACATGGGATGAAACCGAAAAAGTCATCGGGCGAGAGGATTATTACTGTACCTGTCCAGCCGAAGAGCAAGCCGGTTCAGCTTGATAAGGAAAAGCTAAAGGAAAGTACAGAGGAAGCTCAGAAGGCTGATTACGGAATCTGTGATATTAATAATTGTTATGATTCGGATTTTGCTTCGGGAATGAAAGCGGCGAAGGATTATTCATATCAAAGAGATGCAAGGAATCAGATGGATGATATGATTGCCTCATACAATATGAGCCGCAGAAAAAATGATAAGTCAACAGACCTGTTGAATGTCCTGAACAGCGAGGTCGGGGTATCAAAGCGTTTTTTCGTAGTAAGAGGCAGAAATTCATCAGCGAGTAATTGGGTTGTCTCCTTTATATTACTAATAATTTTTGGTATAGCACTTATAATTCGTCCGATATCGGATTATGTGAATGATTACTCCGCTGCCAGTGACGGCTATAGGAAGATTTCTTCGTATGTAACTGTTGAAGGCACTGTTACTGATTCAAAAGAAAAAAAGTTTTTTGTGATGTCTGTTTTACCCAGTTTTGAGGAAAAATATGATATCCGGTATAAATATACCTATCAAAACGAGGAGTACAAATCAAGCAGCCAGGTTTATGCTGATACATGGGAAAATATACGCAATTCTTCAAAGGAAAACCCAAAATCCCTGACAGTATATGTTGATCCGCATAAGCCTTCTGTTTCAATGATAGAGTATCCGAGATATCCGAGTCCGATGATGTTTTTGAGATGTCTGGTAGGAGTCGGAGATTTGATCGTAGCGTTCTTTTATTTTATAAGAAAGGCGGCTTCATAAATTGTTCAGAGAAATTGTAAGGAAAAATAAAAGTCTGTCCCGGACAGAATGTATTGAAATATTGAAGTATGAAAAGAGAGGTGTGCTATCTGTCATCGGAGATGAGGGTTATCCCTATGGTATGCCTCTGAATCATTTTTATAATGAAGAAGACGGAAAGATTTATTTTCACAGCGGAAAGACAGGACACAGGATCGATGCGCTCAGAGAATGCAATAAGGCAAGCTTTTGTGTATATGACAGCGGAAAAAGAGATGAAGGTGAATGGGCTTTTGATTTCCGCAGTGTTATAGTTTTCGGCAGGGTTGAATTCATTGAGGACTATGATAAGGCAATTGAAATAAGCCGCCGTCTGAGCTATAAATTTACAGACGATAAGGAATACATTGAGAAGGAGATAAGAGGCTTCGGTGATAAGGTGCTGGTTTTTGCATTGGTTCCCGAGCATATCACAGGCAAGAGGGTAAAGGAAGCATAGGTGGTATTATGGATAAATTTAAGCTGGTTTCCGAATATAAGCCTACGGGTGATCAGCCTCAGGCAATATCTGCACTGGTTGAAAGCATAAAGGCGGGAAACAGAGAACAAACTCTGCTTGGCGTTACCGGTTCCGGAAAGACATTTACTATGGCAAATGTTATAGCCGAGCTGAACCGTCCGACACTTGTATTGGCTCATAATAAGACGCTTGCCGCGCAGCTATGTGAGGAATTCAGGGCATTTTTTCCGGATAATGCCGTTGAGTATTTTGTATCGTATTATGATTATTATCAGCCCGAGGCATATGTTCCGACGACAGATACCTATATCGAAAAGGACAGCTCAATAAATGATGAAATAGATAAGCTTCGTCATTCTGCTACGCTTGCCTTGTCGGAGAGACGTGATGTTAT
>CACXDV010000202.1 GCA_902766585.1 uncultured Ruminococcus sp. | reverse complement strand
TTCGCCTGTCTGAACGCTGCCGTTTCCTGTAGACTGAACTGAACTGCTGTTATTTACATCAGACTTTGAAGTTTTATTATCATCAGTCTTAGCGGAGGATGCACTGACTACTGCGAAGGATACAGGTGATGCTGCCGAGAAGGCAGCTACGCCGTCCACAATACTTTCAGCCTTTACTGAACGAACAATACCATCGCTGCCCATTACTGCAAATGAAACATCATTACTGTCAACAGGCACTGAAATGCTGACGCCGGAGCACCAGTAATCCTCAGGAATGAAGCCGCCGTTGCCATCATCACAGCTTACAGTGTAAACTGTCATTTTTTTGTTTGGTAATGCTGAATTGAAGGCATTATAAATATCACTGTCACTTGCTGCTTTATCGTAGCTTACATTAAGCTGCTCATGCATAAGACCTTTCAGTGTTATGCCGCTTGAAAGAGTCATAGTCCTGTTCTTAAGGAAATTGCCAAGGATAACAGGATAGAGGGAATTCAGATAGGTGCCGTTTATGATCTTCTGCACCCACTGTACAGTCTCGTCTGTAACTGCATTGAGAGTATCAGCAAATGTGGACTCAAGCATCTCGGTATTGGTTATTACGGTTATCATACCGGTGGGATCCGTAATATCGCCGCTTCCGATAGGAGGAATGGCATTGATGCTGTTGCAGAAGGTATTGCTTATGGAATTTGATTCATTCAATGCAGCGATCATTCCTGCAGCAGCTGTAGTATTCTGAGCAGAGCTGATCATGGGTTTTCCTGAATTGTAGCAGCAATCAATAATGCCGCTGTTTTTAGCTGTAAAACCACCGCAGAGATTGACGCTTACGGAATCCCTGCCTACTGCACCGTTATTGGCAGAGCCGTATATAGTTCCGGCATTATCTGCACAAATTCCGCCGCACCATTCGCCGAAAACGACCGCACCGTTTCTTGTACCGGTGATCTTTCCGTTATTCGTGGCAGCTATGCCGCCGGCGTATTTGCCGTTTACATATGAATTGTATTGTGAGGGACGGATCTTCTGACCGTTCTTTCCGTATACTGAAACGGTAGAATCAATATTTACACCTCTGAGACAGTGATCGATAGTACCGTTGTTGACAGCTGCGATACCGCCGTCCTTGTCATACTGACTGCCGGAAACAACATCCTCGCTTTCGGCAAGAGATACGGTATGTACCTTTGAGGGGATATCACCAAGATCAAGGATCACAGAACCGTCTCTGAAAGGAACATTGATCTTGAAGGTGTAATATCCGTCGGTGTCGGGATAAACGCCGCAGTCAGCTTTGTAGAGTTCATCATCCTCGCTGACATACTGTGTAAGAGTACCCTTGCTGTGGTCCTCGTCATAGACAAAGCGGTCGCACAGACGCAGGCTCTTTATATACTTGCCTTCGTTGGGCTTAATTTTGAGAGTTATGGTGCCGCCGGATCTATAAACATTTCTGCCGCCGTTTGCAGAGGCTGCATTTCCCTTGTAATCAACAGCGGAATACTGATAATCTGCGCCGCCGTTTGAGGGCAGATAGACAGCTACCTGCGGTTCGCCGGTGTAGAATATGCTGACTTCCTTTCCCTTTCTCTCGTCGGGCACACTTTCCATATCGAATTTCTCTGTGGACATGGAGGTTCCTTTTTTGAGTGTGTTGACGGTATAGAATTGCATATCAATGTCCCAGTTGCCGACATATCCGTCCGAATCGTAGTTCCAGTCGTATTGATTGCTGAGCGCCCATTTATTGCTGCTGTCCATCTTGGGCAGATCGGCTGTCATGCCGTGTGCTTTCAGATAGTTTGTCATATAGGACGGATTGCCCTGATTTGTTACCTTTTCAAAGGCTGTTGTATTCACAAGACCGTCAAGCTGTGTGTTTTTGGAAAGCGGGTACCAGTATGTAGGAGAGGTCGCAGCGTAATCGACAAGGTTTCTGTAATCACAGGTAGGACCGGTACAGTCATTCTGGTAGAACGGAAAAGACATAACGCGGATGTCAAAAGCGTAGTACGACAGATCGTCCATGAGAATGGCAGGCTGTGAGCTGTTTGTCTTTCTCAGTGCGTAAGCGGTGGTAGAGCCGAAGGGACGCATCTGATAAGCCTGCATCCTTTTGCTGGTCTTATTCCGCTTGCTTTCCTTCCTGTCATTCATCCTTTCCTCATAAACACCGCCGGAATTGATGCTTTCCTTGATATTATCAAAATGAATG
>CACXDV010000201.1 GCA_902766585.1 uncultured Ruminococcus sp. | reverse complement strand
GTGCTGAGACGGTGCGCTATAACAAATACCGTCCTGCCGTACATCAGTCCGTCCATTCCCTTCTGGACAAGCGCCTCTGTTCTGGTATCAATACTTGATGTTGCCTCGTCAAGTATCATTACGGGCGGATCAGCGACCGCTGCCCTTGCTATTGATATGAGCTGGCACTGTCCCTGAGAAAGCTGTCCGCCGTCTCCGGAAATAACAGTCTGATATCCCTCCGGAAGCATCATAATGAAATCATGCGCGTTCGCAAGCTTTGCCGCGGCGATACATTCCTCATCATCAGCATCAAGCTTGCCGTAACGGATATTCTCCATTACCGTACCCGTAAACAAATGTACATCCTGCAAAACGACACCAAGCGAACGGCGAAGGTCGGTCTTTTTTATCTTATTGATATTGATGCCGTCATATCTTATTTTTCCGTCTGCTATATCATAGAAGCGGTTGATAAGATTTGTGATGGTAGTTTTACCAGCGCCTGTCGCTCCTACAAATGCGACCTTTTCACCCGCTTTTGCATAAAGCGAAATATCATGCAGTACAGTCTTTTCGGGAGTATATCCGAAATCGACCTCCTTCATCACTATATCTCCGTTAAGCTTTGTATAGGTGATAGTACCGTCGCCGTGGGGGTGCTTCCATGCCCACATTTCTGTGCGCTCGTCTGTTTCCGTAATATTGCCTTCCTTATCATATTTTGCGTTTACAAGGGTAACATATCCGTTATCCTGTTCGCTTTCCTCGTCCATAAGCTCAAAAATTCGCTCCGCGCCCGCAAGAGCCATGATAACGGCATTTATCTGCTGTGATATCTCACTGAAGGGCCTTGTGAAGTTTTTTGAAAGCTGTAAGAAGGAGGCAATTATTCCCGCTGTTATGGGAGCAATACCGAAAATCGAAAGCGCTCCCCCGACTATCGCTATAAGAACATACTGTAAATTTCCGAGATTGTTCATTATCGGCATAAGGATATTTGCAAAGGTATTTGCCGCTGTCGCTCTGCTGCAAAGGGATTCGTTCTTTTTGTCAAATTCCTCCTTTGCCGCTTCCTCATGGCAGAACACCTTTATGACCTTCTGTCCGTTTATCATTTCCTCGATATAGCCGTTGACATCACCCAGCTCCTTCTGCTGCGCTATGAAATTGACCGCGCTGTGCGATGCTATTTTCTTGGTTATAGTAAGCATTATGAAAACAAAGACAAGAACAAACAGCGTCATATAGACATTCATTGAAAGCATTGCCACAAGCAGAGTTACAATGGTAATTACAGACGAAAACATCTGAGGAAGGCTTATCGACATCATCTGACGGAGAGTATCTATATCATTGGTATAACGGCTCATAACATCTCCGTGGGAATGTGTATCAAAATAGCTTATCGGAAGTGTCTGCATATGACTGAACATTTCATCCCTGATTTTTTTCTGTATACCCTGAGATATAGTTACCATCATACGATTATAGGCAAGTCCCGCAAGCGCACCGATAAGAAAGGCTGCTCCCATTACCATGAGCATTTTTAACAGCCCGCTGAAATCGGGATTTTCCGTTCCCAGAAGCGGAGTGATGTAATTATCTATGAGTATCTGTATCATCATTGAGCTGAGCGCGCTTGCTGCAGCACATATGACTATACACAGCAATACTGCGATAAACCTGAATTTATAGTCCTTAATATAGCTTAAAAGACGCTTTATTACCATACCCGGATCTTTGATTTTCGGCGGTGCCTTCATATCAGCCATTATCCTCACTCCCCTTTCTCTGAGAATTGTATACCTCACTGTAGATAGGATTCCTTGCAAGAAGCTCCTCGTGAGTTCCCACATCCGAGATCATACCCTTATCCATGACAATTATCTTGTCTGCATCCTGAACGCTCGAAATACGCTGGGCTATTATTATCTTTGTGGTATCGGGTATCTCCTCAAGAAAAGCCTTTCTGATGAACTTATCCGTCTTTGTATCGACAGCACTGGTGGAGTCGTCAAGAATAAGTATCTTCGGCTTTTTCAGAAGCGCTCTTGCTATACACAGTCTTTGTCTCTGACCGCCTGAAACATTGGTTCCGCCCTGCTCTATATAAGTATCATATTTTTCGGGCATACGCTCAATAAAATCATCAGCCTGTGCAAGCCTGCATACCCTTATTATATCCTCGTCGGAGGCATCAGGATCACCCCAGCGGAGATTTTCCTTTATCGTTCCCGAAAACAGCACATTCTTCTGTAGAACCATTGCAACGCTGTCACGAAGAACCTCAATGTCATATTTTCTGACATCCTCACCGCCGACAGAAATGCTTCCTCCCGTTACATCATACAGTCTCGGTATAAGCTGAACAAGACTTGATTTTGAAGAGCCTGTACCTCCTATAATGCCTATGGTTTCACCGGAGCCTATTTTCAGGCTGATATTTTTAAGACAAAGATTATCCTCATGCTTTGAATAGCTGAATGAAACATTATCAAATACGATACTGCCGTCCTTTATCTCCTTCAAAGGAGAATCACAGTTTGTAAGGTCAAGCTTCTCGGTAAGCACCTCCGCGATCCTTTCAGCAGATGCTCTTGAAAGCACGACCATAACCATTATCATGGAAATGAACATAAGGCTCATAAGTATCTGGAATACATAGGTCATAAGGCTTATGAGCTGACCTGTTGTCATTGAACCGAAAACTATCTGCTTTGCGGAAAACCATGATATTATTATGATACAGGCATAAATGCATACCTGCATTATCGGCATATTGAAGGCTACTGTCTTTTCAGCCCTTGAAAAATCCTTGTATATCCTGTCTGATATATCGCTGAACTTTTTCACCTCATGCTCCTCACGGACAAAGGATTTTACGACTCTGATACCGTGAAGGTTTTCCTGAACAACATTATTCAGCTTATCATAGGTCTTGAACACCCTGGTGAATACGGGATGCGCAAAGCGTATTACAAGTCCGAGACCGAGGGCTATTATCGGAATAAATGCGACAAATACCCATGAAAGCTGTGCATTTACGCTGAACGACATTATCATCGCAAATATCATCATAAACGGTGCGCGCACAGCAACACGAATTATCATCTGATAGGAATTCTGTACATTGGTAATATCCGTTGTAAGCCTTGTTACAAGGCTCGATGCTGAGAACCTGTCAATATTCGCAAAAGAATATTCCTGTATCTTATAAAACATATCGTGTCTCAGATTTTTCGCAAAGCCGGCAGAAGCCTCAGCGGCATACTTTCCCGACAATGCGCCGAATGCAAGCGCCGCAAACGCCACACCCGCAAGCATAAGTCCCCGTATCAGAATATGATTCATATCCCCCTTGTTTACACCATTGTCTATAAGGTCTGCCATAAGAAACGGGAGCAGTACCTCCATAATAACCTCAAAGGTCACAAATATCGGCGCAAGAATGGATGGTTTCTTATATTCCCTGATACTCTTTGCAAGAAGCTTTATCAATTTTTCGTCTCTCCTTCCGCATTTTTCCTGATTTTTTCAAGGATCCTGAAAAACTCCTCAAGTTCCTCGTCGCTTATATTCCGGCGAAGCTGTTTTTCGGAATTGTTGATATTCGTTATCATTTCCATATACATATCCTGCGCCTTCGGTGTAAGAGTAAGCTTTTTCAGCCGCGCATCATAGGAAACGCTTTCTCTGACGATAAGACCTTTTTTTTCCATAAGCTTAAGCATACTTGAAACGGTCGAACGGCGTATGGAAAATTTTTCTTCTATATCTCTCTGAAAAACATCCCTGTCACTGTGAGAACCGATAAAGCCGATTATCCAGCTGTTTTTTCCCGTAGCCTCATCTATCCGCCGGCTTGCTTCATCATTACATAAATTGCGCTTAAGGATATTGCCCGTTCTGCTTATCTCGATCCCAAGATATTTCTTTTGTTCCACTCTGCTCCCTCCTTTAATAATAAACAACATCAGGTAAGTTAGCAAGCTAATTGTTAGTATACTTACATTTTATCACAATAATAAAAATCTGTCAACACCTTATTCGGCCACACATTTTATGTCTTAATTTTTCGTTTGTTATATTTACATTCAATTAAACATAATATTGCAGTATTTTGGATAATTCGCTGATTTATTATAATGTTAAAAATTAACAACTATGAGAATATTGACTTTTTAAGATATTATTGATAGAATTGTAAATTGTGAGCAAGTGTAAAAATGCAATGATACTGCATTATTTACAGCATCATGTATAACTTTTTTCAGCTTTGGAGAAAGCAGATTATTCTGAAAGGAAAAGGATGAAAATGGAGAACAAAACGGAAAACGCTTACAGCATTAAAGATCTGTTGCTGCTGTTATGGAGTCATTTGCTTATCATAATTGTAATTACCTTCTGCGGAGGCTTTGCCGCATTTGCATACACTAAGCTGATGATGCCCCTGCAGTACTCATCACATATTACTATGTATGTACAGAGCTACACAGGAATTTCAGAAAGTGCTGCCGACATCAATAATATAACAAACTCAAAACAGCTTGTTAATACCTACATGGAGGTACTTAAGGATGATGCTGTACTGAATGCTGTAGGAGATATGCTGCTTACACAATATGACGTAAACGAACTGAGCAGATATATCAAAGTAGAAAATACCGGAAAAGTAAGTCCTTCAGAAATAAAAAGCACTCTTTCAATATCATCTGTACAGGATACATCTGCTGTAAAAATTGTTTCAACTACACTGAATCCGAAACTTTCTGCCGATATATGCAATGACCTCACAAAGGTAGCTCCAAAATACGTTGAGGACGCTGTAGGCGTAGGTTCTATCAATACCATAGACCAGGCAAAAGTTTATCCCTCACCTGTTGCGCCAAGCGCCTTAAAAAATACTCTTATCGGTATGGCTATTGCATTATTTATTATTGTATTTATAGTTTTCGCCATTGATTATTTTGACAATACAATTAAGGATCCGGATGTAATAAGTCAAAGATATAAAAAGGCTATTATCGGTGAGATTCAGGAATTCGGCAGCAGCAAAAAGAAAAAGGGCAAAAAAGCTAAACACAGATATGAATCCAGAGGTCTTCTTACAGAAAAGAATGTACCCTTTAATGTTATTGAAAGCTATAAAACGATCAGAGCAAATATTCTTTTTACAGCAGCCGATTCAGACAGAAAGGTAATTGCTGTTTCAAGCCCTGCTCCTTCAGAAGGTAAGTCAACTACATCTGCAAACCTTGCTATTGCACTTGCACAAACAGGAAGCAGTGTGCTTTTGATCGATGCAGATATGCGTAAGCCTGTTCAGCACAGAACATTCAGAGTAAAGAATAACGAAGGTCTTTCAACACTTATTATCAAAAAGTCCTTCCTTGATAAGTCAATCAAGAAAAATGTTATATCTAATCTTGATCTTCTAACAGCAGGTCCTATCCCCCCGAATCCTTCAGAACTTCTTGCTTCGGAAAGCTTCAAAAAGCTCCTTGAGCAGTTTACGGAAATGTATGACTATGTTATCATCGACATTCCGCCAATAAACGTAGTTAGTGATGCAATGGTTATTAAAGATTACATCAGCGGTCTTGTTCTTGTTATACGCTATGGACAGACAACAAATGAAGCACTTACAAACTGTATGAAACAGATAGAGCTTGCACAGGCAAATGTTCTCGGCTTTGTAATGAATGATGTATATCATAAGCACGGCGCATCATATTACAAGTATAAGTATAAGAAATACGGCTATGGCTATAGCTACGGATATAAGTACGGCCGCGACCCTGAGGAAGAAAAAGCGGAGGATGAAAATGCTGACTGAACATCATTGTCATATCCTGCCGAAGATAGATGACGGTTCAAAAAGCGTAGAAATGTCTTTGAAAATGATCAGTATGATCAAATCACAGGGGGTTGGGAATATAATTGCCACCCCCCATTTCTATGCACATCGTGAAAAAAGCGTTGCATCCTTTTTAGAAAAAAGAAATCACGCTTTAGAAAAGCTTATCGAGGCTGATCCGGAAAACAAGAATATTATTCTCGGCGCTGAAATCGCTGTCGAGCATGGGATAAGCAAGCTTCCGGATATTGATAAGCTTCGTATCGGTGATACAAAATATATTCTTATGGAGCTGCCTTATTCCAACTTTGCATCATGGTATCTTGAGGAAATAACAGATACCGCTTATGAATACGGTTTTACCCCGATAATTGCTCACATCCATCGTTACCTTGATTATTATAAAAAATCCGAGCTTGAAGAAGTATTAAAATTAGACGCTATTTTCCAGATAAATAATGAAGCATTCGGAAGCTTCAGAGAAAAAAGATTTGTCAAATCACTTATCAATGACGGCTATCCTTATTTATTCGGCAGTGACGCTCATAATCTTTCCGACAGAAAGCCCAATTGGGACCTGCTTCAAAAGAAAGCCAAGGACAGTATAATTGAAGGCGCTGAAATAATACTTTGATCAGGCATTATATCATCAATTAAATTCGGCATAATATGGAAAAACGAAACTCCCGCGGTCCAAAAACCACGGGAGTTATTTTTATTATAACCGTCATATTCCTGCACGGTCTCCTCTGTCGGTAACAATACGGTATCCTGCCGAGCTTACACGTCTTTCAAGACAGGCTCTGCATTGTGCGGATTCTTCTCCTGTACATATCTTGTCGTCATAAAGCTCATACTTTTTCCTTACCGCTGCGGGAGACAAATTCGGCATAATGACATTTGCTCCGGCTTTCAGTCCTTTTTCCCTTCCTGTATGAGATATTGTGCCCAAGGCTGTTGTTGCCGGAATGAGGGCATACGGAAATAACAGCCTTATTATTGCAATAAGTCTTAAGGTCAGTTCAAGACTTCCGCTCGGAAACGAGGAAAACGGCGTATCCTTATGTGTTATATACGGTCCTATTCCTATCATGTCGGGACTTAATTCCTGCATGAAACGTATATCGGCAATAAGGTTTTCTGTAGTCTGAAACGGTGAGCCTGTCATAAATCCTGTTCCGACCTGATAGCCTATACTTTTAAGATCATAGAGACATCTTTTTCGGTTTTCGCATGACATTGAATCAGGGTGGAGCTTTGCATAATGTACGGCATCCGCCGTTTCATGCCTGAGCAGATAACGCTCTGCGCCCGCTTCAAACAGTTTTTGATAGCTTTCCTTTGTTCTTTCACCCAAGGAAAGCGTAACAGCGCAATCAGGATAAAGATTGTGTATCTCCGAAACGATACTGCAAAGCCTGTCATCAGTGAAATACGGATCCTCACCGCCCTGCAGTACAAATGTACGGTAGCCTAATGCATAACCCTCCTTACAGCAGTTCAGGATCTCATCTTTGCTCAGACGGTAACGCCGGGCATTTTTATTATCCCTGCGAATACCGCAGTAAAAACAGTTATTTCTGCAATAGTTCGTAAATTCGATAAGTCCGCGCAGATAAACCTTATCACCGTAGATCTGCCGTCTTACCCTATCCGCCTCAGAAAATAATTCGCTGTCAGAATCTGCATTTTCTATCAGCAGTTTAAGTTCATTATCATTAATATCATGCTCCGTAATGATTTTTTTAATGATATCTGTCATAAATTACCTTCCGTACTCCTTTATTATCTTGTCGATATGTATACCGCTTTCAAGCTCTGTAAGCATTGTCTGAGCCGGATTTGTACGTTTTTCAACACGCTCATAAAGAGGTGAAAGATAAATTTCCTCTCCATATCCGCGTTCGATAAGCCCCTGTCTGCAAAGGTCAAGAATCTGTTCAGCCAGAGCATACAGTCCGTCAATATCAATAAAAGCAGGCTTAACACGACAGACAAGACGGCGGCGGAGTTCAACAGCATTATATCCGTTGTTATAAAGCGAACGGTCATTTTTGATCAGCTCCATAAGCTCGTCCGTTTTATCAAGCAAACCGATATGAAATGCCGCAACAGTCATTACATCACTTATCGGCTGACAGCAGGCACTGCGGAATTCTACTGTCCCCCTGAATGTCAGATCCTCGGTCTTAAAGGTACGCAGATATATTATATCCTCCGGCTCAGGATGAAATTCCATGGAACATATCTCACCGTTTTCAAGGTATTCTCCTGTAAGCGTTTCCGTATTAAAATACTCCAAAAGATTGACGGGCTTGAAATTGAGATACTTCCCGTTTCTTTCGACACAGTAAATAGATGTGGTGGAAATATAATTCAGCAGGTCATCGACCGTATTTATCTCACAGTCATACATACCCACATTATGGGGATTGATGCCGTGTGTACTGTTCTCCCAAAGCATATCGCGGCAGCAGAGCAGGTCTTCATTTTCATGCAGCAGTACGGAATTACTGAAAAGCAGAGCCTTGATTGGTTCAAGCTGATTGAAGGTATTTATCACCTGCGGCACTTTTTCCTTCGTAACATCAAGCTGAACCTGTGAAGCGCTCGAAAACATACCGAACTGGGGATACCTGTGAAAATACATAGGCAGACAGGCATATTTTGAAAAGGATGACAGATGATGAAACAGCATTTTATATCTGCCGTTTTCTATCGGCACATTGTTATTTACCATTCGGTTAGGATTTATTCCCATGCCCGTAAGAGTATAGTTAAAGCCCTTGAAATAATCCTGCACAAAATCATAATAACGCCTGAAACGCCCGTGTATTGTATGAAGCTCACTTTCCTTTCCGAATGAGAATTCCATATTATTGTATGAGCAGTCATAGGAAAACACATCTCCGTTTACCTTATTCAGCGCGGAATAAATATGTCCCTGCTCGTCGATTCCCGTTGGAATGAAATCAAACTCTTTCAGAAAAAGCTCTGTAAGCTTATGAACGATATCAAAATTCACCGCCCTGTGTAAAAGATTAACGACAGGCATTTCTATTTCTACTCCGATATAGCTTCCTTCCTTGCTTTCGGTCGGTTTTATATAACGGTCATACAGTATGTTTTTTACATCATCTTTTGTCATAAAAATCACCCTTCTTTTTTAGTTAGGAATCAGGAGCTGCCGCAATGCACTTCAATGTACAATGCACAATGAAAATTGTAAAAGCTTCCTGACTTATTTACAGGTTTGCAAATATGCGGTAGAGCAGCTTCATAGATTCTTCGCTTTCAACGTATTCATGCTCATGATTTGTTCCGGTTTTTATAAGACTGCCCTTGTAATAGGCTAAAAGTCTTGTGAAGGGCAAAGGCTGCCACTCCTCGCTGCTCAGGGGAACAGTAGAAAGAAGTGTACGGTTATCCCGGATGAGATAAAAAAGCGTTCCCCTGCAGTTTGTATGCGCGTAGAGATACTTTCCGTCCGAAAATAAAAGGTTAAGCTTGTTGCCCTTTGCCATTCCGCATATTATTTCGTCAAACAAGGCAAATCGTTCTTCAAATACAAGCCTTGCGCCCTTTTTGCTTTGAGCCTCATTTAAGCTGTCCACAAGGTACATAAGTATTCTTTCGCTGTCGGTATCGCCAAGCTGCTTTTTAACATACCGGCTCAGCGGTGAATAATCAAAAATCGTCCCGTTATGGATAAGAGTCCAGCGTCTGCCCGTATTATCCTTCGCGGTAAAGGGATGACAGTTCTTGTATTCGACATTGCCTATAGTTGCATAGCGTATATGGGCAAGCAGTATTTTTGCGCTAATATCCTGAGAAAGCCTTTCCTTCAAATAATTGCTTTCTGATGCCTTAATGCTTTCCTTTTCGATAAGTGCGCTGCTCCGTGAGATGCAGGCAAGTCCCCAGCCGTGAGGATGCCTTTCGCTGTGGCTGTAAAAGGTGCGGAGATATTCGTTTGCAGTAAAATCATCCCTTGAACTCAGTCCGAATATTTCACACATAGCCGACACTCTCCCTGTATTCCTTCGCCAGAGCAATTCCCTTATTCATATAATCATCTCCGAAACGGCTGCTTACTCTCTCCGCATAGCTGCATCCAATCCCTGTTTTATTTATCTGATAGTCAATAATATCGCTGTATTTCGGAAAATGTATTCTCGTAAAATGCTTTATTTTTTCAAGTACGCTTATTGCTCTTTGCCTGATATCCTCATTTCCGAACAAGGCGGCAGACTTAACATCCCGTATCGCTTTTATCTGGTCTTTGCCGTTGAAGTCGGATTCCGGAAGTGATGCAAGAAAAAGAATAAGCAAATGTACAAAGCGGATATCCTCTGCAAAAATACCTGTCTGAGAAAGCGGATTCACATCAATTACACGAAGCTCCAGATGATTGATGCCATTTTCCTCAAGAGCCTCCAGACTGTTTGCGCCTCTCGGCTTAAGCCTTACGGGATAATAAAGCTCCGAAACAGAACGAAGGTTGCCGTTGTCAATATATTTTCTGATGCTCGAAATATAGCTGTTAAGTCCTGAATAGTCAAGTACAGGAGTGAAATGGTTCCAGTAGCCTATATCAGAGCATCTTACTGAGGAATATATATTGCTTCCCGTTCCGACAGAGGAATCAGCAACAGAACTTGCCGCCGTAAGATAAACGACCAGCCATGCATATTCCGTCAGCCTTGCCGCAAGCTTCAGATACATATCGTTTTTGAGATCTGTAAGGCTCTCATATCCGCTCTGCTCAAACGCTGTATTAATTAGTTTGTTTGTAAATGAAAAATTGAGGTGTATTCCCGAAAAAAGCATTTTCACCTTTCCGTATTTTCCGGCAAGATACTGCCGATAAACAGACTTGCTTTGCAGGCTTCCGCTGTACCTTGCGACCGGTATTTCACTCTCCCCGCTTATCCTTGGCGGATTTGAAAACGGCCAGAGATATTCGTCCTGTTCCTTTAATCTGCTGTTTACGATTTTTTGCAGGCTTATGAGATGCTCATTTACCTGCTTCGGTTCAACAAAGACATCACTTATCAGCTCTACCTGATTTTCGCAGAAATCACGGTCAATATTCTTATTGCTTTCAAACGGGTGCGGCGACTGTGCAAGCCTGCCGTCACTGCATATCCGCAGTCCCTCCCTCTCAATACCAAACTCAGCTTGATTAAGATATTCCTTTATTGTGTCATTTTTTATATCGAGCAGCATAATATCATCTCACATATTTAATAGTAGTTTAATAGGTCAATATGGTATAATAACCTACCTATTAGATAGGTTATTATACCATATTTTTTCATTTGTGTCAATGCTTATAAAAAAGTATATTTTGATGTTGTATAATAAAACTTGACACAACGAAGTCGAATCAATAAAATTAAAAACGTATTCTTTTTAAAATTTTGATATGTTCATTGGCGATGTGTAAGGTAATCTGTATTTGCATATACAGTAATTATGACTCCGGTTCAGTACAGACATCTTTTTCTGCCAACTCTGTTGGAACTGTCATTGTTGTCTGTTTTATTGTACAATAATTCAAAGTGAAAATCTTTTCACTATTGTATTTCAGCTTTCAAAGATTTATAATATAACTGATAACAGCCTGCGAGGTGATGGATAATGACTATAAAGGAAGCAAAGGATATCTGTGCAAGACTTGAACGCTATGATGAAACTCTTTCGGACGAGGACTTTTTTCTTTATACCGAAGCCATGAGCTTTCTCATAGAAAAAACAAAACAGCCCCGATATATGACTGCACTGGGCGGTGTTTACTATGCCAGAAAGGATTTTGATCTTGCCCTCAAATACTATGAAATGGCTGCTGAACTTGGTTCTGAGTTTGCAATAGAAGGTCTCGGATATATCTGGTACTACGGCAGAACCGGAACCATAGACTACGAAAAAGCCTTTCACTATTTTTCATCCTTGAAGCATAATATAGTGGCACAGTATAAGGTCGCCGATATGTACAAAAACGGGTATTATGTAAAAAAGGACTACGCAAAGTACAAACATATCATCGAAGAATTGTATAAAGAAGTAAAGAACAGCGATAATGTCTATGCTCCTGTTCCTGAAATTTTTACAAGGCTGGCTGCCATACGAGCTGAGGAGGGCAAAACAGAAGAAGCTGTCCGACTGTATATCGATGCAAAGGAGGTACTGGCTTCAAGGATCGAGGATAACCCGTTTTTTGGAAATCTTTCGATTATGAAGAACCTTATCAGGAATCTGTACAGACTCAAGGAACCCGATATTAAAAACATTGATCTTTTCGATCTTTACGAACTTCTGACCGTACCCGCAAAAATATCCTTTTGGTATGATGAAGAAAAACACACAATAGAATCGGTAGAGGAGGACGGTTCTGTTGTCATAAACTTTGACGGAAAGTGGTATCGGACAATAGATGACTTTTTTGAAAAGGCATCACTCTATGATACCCGTCTTATTGTGATCGCATGGGAGCTTTACGATTTTGAGGTGATAACATGACAGAAGAAAGCAACGCTCTTCACGAATATGAAAGACTGCTGTTTGAGAGGGATAAATACAGAAAGCAGGCTGATGAATACCTGAGAGAATACATCCGCACCTTCGGAGAACTGCTAACAGATGTATTCCGAAAAAAGATAAGCTGTATCGAAAAAAAGAAAATGATAAGCTTTTGCCAGAAGCGAATCAACATAGGAGAAAGAATTGATATCAATGCAATGAATACATATATCCGTGAGGAAATGGAAGAGTATAACCGTCAGCTTGATGCTATGATAAATAACAACAAAGCCTGCAGGGATGTTACGGTTATCAGCCGCATAACTGTCGCAGAGATCAAACGAATTTACCGCAGGATAGCAAAAAAGATACATCCTGATATCCACCCCGGCACCATGGACATTCCGGTGCTTTGCGATCTGTGGGACGAGGTGACAGACGCTTATCACCGCAACGATCTTCAATCGCTGGAGGAGCTGGAGATACAGATCGACAGTATCCTCAGAAAACTGGGCGATGACGTACCGGAGCCTGATATTGAAAACATCGGGGAAAAAATGACGGAGCTTGAACAGGAGATAGAAAAAATCATTTCAACAACCCCCTATCAATACAAGTTTCTGCTGGAGGATGAAGAAGCCGCCGCGGACTTCAAGAGTCAACTTCAGGACGAACTGAAGGAATACACTAAATACGAAAAACAGCTTTCGGATGTCCTCAGATCATACGTTGCAGGAGGTGCACAATTCAAATGGGAGAACTGATGATAAAAAATGACGACCTTGCCGTTCTTACCGGTTCAAAAGGTATGGGCGACGTCATAAAGCCGCTTGTCAGGGAAATTTATCTTTTTGACACCTATGTTGCCGGTACAACTCATCTGAATGATAAATCCGTTCTCGATGAGATCACAGTCGGTCAGAAGCTGACGCTCAGACGTGAGAACAACAAATTTGACGAAAAAGCGATAATCCTGTACACCGCAGACGAAAAAAAGCTGGGTTATATTCCCGAAAAGGACAACGTCATTTTTTCAAGGCTGATGGATGCCGGAAAGCTTCTTTCTGCCACGATCATCGGCCTCAAGGAACGCATAGGTGATTTCAGACAGATAAGTATCAGGATATATCTGATGGATTTTTGACGATCTTTTTCGCTAATGCTTTGCAAATACCTCTACATACTAAAGCCCGTACCGATCCGGAAGAAAGGTACGGGTAAGTGTTTTTTTATCACCTTTTCTTACTCATTCAATAAGTGTTTTCAACGCATTCACACTGTATTATTAACTGATATAACATTCATCTGCTGAGAAAGATCTATAGAGATGTTTAGAAAGCCCGCCTTGTTTTTATGCCATATGAGCTATAATATTTTTTGTCAAGACGGAGAATTGAGGAATACGTTTATAATAAAATAACAGACAAAAATGGGAAACCGCTGCTGTAGGTTCCCGATATTTTATATATATTTGTGAAAAAGCTCACTCCCACTCGATGAATAATTCTATATATTGTTTCTACGAAGATTTTCAGACACAATATATAGCATATTTTTTCTTTGTATTCTGTTTATTATTTGTCGTTTTGCGGCTTTTTGTAGACAGAATGTAGGCAGTGGAAATGTATTTTTCAGATTGTAACATTTACATTCCCGAATACCTCAT
>CACXDV010000200.1 GCA_902766585.1 uncultured Ruminococcus sp. | reverse complement strand
GCTTTTGCGGTTTTTGTCTGCCGCATTGAAGCAGCGCTTTCTTATTATACCCTTTGACAGAGCCGAGGTATTTTGCGTATGCATGATATAATCCCCTCCAGGCTCTAATCTTGTATAAATATCCGAAACGACCGCGCTTCTTCTGAAAATACGGCTTATTCTTTTATTTCCGCCTAAAAATACAGCATCCCTGTCCTCAGCCTCGCCCGTATCAATATATCCGTCATTGGTAACAAAAGGGCGGCTTTTATATTTCAAGCGGCAAAAGTTCTCAAGAACATCCCATTCGTTCATTCCCTTTTTGATTATCAGTCTTTTATCAAGGGCTTTCGAGGTACCTATATAGCCCTTGAAGCCAAGGGGCTTAAAATGCCTTTCAAACAACAGTTCCATATTCATCAGGCAATATGTACAAGGCATAGCCTCATTATCCAGAAGAAGAGCCGCCAGACTCCTTGCCCTTATTTCAAGCAGACAGCCTTTGTCCGTTTTAGTTTCACGCTGTTCATCGGCATAGCCGAAAAAAATAAGCTTTTCCCCGTTATATACCGCAGCGGAATTTATCACCGGTATTTCTCCGCTTACATAAAATGAAGCCTTAAAGCTGTCCGCGGGCGCATCGAGCGAGGTCACTATATTCATGGAAACAGGCTTAAAAAAGCTTGTCGCCTGCCCGTTCACATCAGTAAGAACATATCTCAGCACAGTCTCACCCTTTCCCCGACAGCAACGGGAATATCCGGACGCTTGATATGCGGATTCATAGAAACAAGATTCTCCACAGCTATATCAAAGGCATCCGCAATATTCCACAAGCAGGTCTTTCCGTCTCCCGTAAAGACCAAAGGAAAATCTTCTCCGGCATTTTCAAAGCTTTCGATAAAGCAGAAGGAATAGCCGACTGCTCCTTCTATATCCGAGGCTGTCAATTCCAGACTTTTTGCAAGAGCATAAAACGGCTTTTGCGACGGTATATAAAGCATACCCCCGCCGCCTTTCTCAAAGGCTCTTTTCAGTCCGAGAAAATCATTGACCGCGCCATTTCCGAAAAATTCTCCCTCTCCCTTTACTACCCTGTGACCGCCTCCAAGCTCCTTAACGGAATCTGTTCCATAAGGGGTGATACCCACGCCGATATTTTTTGAACGGCTTATGCGTATCACCCTCGGATTCACAGGGAAAATAAAATCACGATAGCTCATTTTCCCGTCAGTATTCATCAATTTCCTCCTCTATATCCGCCTTGCTGCTGTATCTTTTCCTGTCCGCTTCGATAAGCGCGGATATTCTCATAAGCTCACCGCTGTCTCCGTTTTCTTCGGGATACAGCAGTTCATCAGTTATTTCAAGTTCCTTCATTTTCAGTCTCCGTTCTCAATCTTAAGGCTATGACACTGATATGCTCCCTGAAGCGCTCCTTATCCGCTGCAATAAAGAAATCATCCCACATACAGCCTGTAAGTATATAGCTTTTCCCGTCCGCCTCAGCCCTCAGAGTAAAATTATCCAGATCAGAAAATCCGCAGTTTTCAAATGGTCTTTTAAAGGTTATACCGTTTATTACAGCCTTATAAGCAATATTTTTTCTGATATGTCCCGCATCCTCGCTCATAAAGCAGCAGCGTATGCTGTGAAGCTCGGATCTTTTTCTTATCTCAAGGCTTTCCGCCTGAATAAGCAGTTTTCCGTCAATATAAATGCAGACATCTCTTCCGCAGAGAATAAGTTCTTCATCACTCAACAGCATCACCTCTTATTTTCCTTACAGGTCTCAGACCGAATTCAAGCTTCAATGAATATCCGTATGAATGTTCATCAAATGCACATTTTCCGGCAGAAACAGAAATTATTCTTTTATCAGTATCATACTCATCTATGGCAAGAATGACGATCCTTGCACATTCCCGGCAGTAATCGGAATTGAATCCATTCGGAACGGTTATCCTGACACTCATTATTTCGCTTTCAACAATACCGTTTTCATCACCCGGAAGGTATTCATAGCTTTGTTTTTCCGTCCCGAAGCAGATATACGGTTTGCTCAGAGGAAACGGGATCTTAACGGGATGTCCCTCCATGACACAGCAAAAGTTTTTAAGATAAGGATGACTTCTTACCGTATCATACATATCAAATGCAAAAGTCATATTTGATCCTCCGCGTCCTCAAATTTTCTTAAACAAGCCTTTGAATATCCGCCGTATTTGCTGCGGATATCATCCACCCACAATACATAGTATTCATTTGAACCGTCTCTGACAATATCACCGATAACGGCATCTCCAAGCAGTTCGGTATTTGCATAGATAAATACCCTGTGAGGATCCTTCATTCCGTTATAGTTCCGGACCGTACCTCCCGAAAAATTTTCGGCATATCTTTTCGTACTAAAAACCGCCTTACCCTTTTTTCCATTTATTCTGATATCAGTACCGAGACTTTCAATAGCCGCAGTAATTCTGTTTTTCATATCATTTCCCCTTTATGATCAAAGGGGGACTGCCGTTTCAGCGACAGCCCCCTGTCAGCATTTTATTTTACAGAAGTAAATACAAAGCCGTCATCTTCAAGTATACCTCTTATATCATCAAAAGCCTGTCTGCAAAGCTGCTCTGCCGAGCCTGCCTCCTCAATGATATTCCTTTTTGAAAGAATATCGCCTACGCGAAGCTCAGAATCAGGGGCATCAGACAGCTTCCAAAGAACATAACGATAATATGCCGAAGCAGCCGCCGCAAAATTCAGCGCATCCTCATATTTTCCGATATCCGCATCAGGCTTCAGCCTTGAACCGATATAGCCGGCTGCCGCATCACACATGAAGCTGTATTCCGAGGCATCCATTACAGAAAGCCCCGTGAGCTTTGTAAATGTCAGAAAAATAACCTCTGAATCCATGCTTTTTTCCTCCAATCAGTATGTAAGAACCTTTACCGCATCGGGAAACAGCTTTGCAAAGCCTGTAATACAGCTTATAGATGCTCTTTCAAGCTGTCTGTCGATAAGCTTGTCATGGTCGGTTATGATATCGCCCGACTGTACCATTTCAAGAGCGCAGCCCTTATCGAAGGCAATAAGCTTTGAGCCGTTTATAGACGGAACATGATGAAGCTGTGCGCCGAGAGGAGTGATCATTCTTCCGCTGCCGTGGAAATCCTGTCCCGCATGGGAATCCTTCATTTCAGACATTGAAAGGAGCTTCGTCATACCAACGGTAGGAGCAAGCATGGTATTAAGCGCATAGGGTGAAAGCGCCGACCACAGGCTTACAAGATCGTTATAAGAAATGCTTCCCGAATTTCCCGCCTGGATCTCCTCTGCCGGATTGCTGTTGCCGTCGCCGTTTATAAGGACATCAACAGCATCTGCAAGCTGCTGACGCGCAATATATGCGCCGATCTGACGGAGAGTGACCGTAAAGATATCAAGCTTCTGGAACTTTACTGCCTCATAGGATGCAACGAGCATTCTTCCTCTTTTCTGAAGCTTAACAAGATTTTCTCCCGTTTTGATCGTGGTCTGAGGCAAAGCTGTACCCTCAAGTGCGGGCTTGAGTTTTTTATCATCCTCAGACGGAACGGAAACGACTGATCTGTAATCCACGCCGTCGATCACTGTTCTTGCGGCAATTATATCTGAAAGGATATCAGCTCTTTCCATACCCTGTCTTACTGCTCTTGAAACATATTCCGGAAAGAGTGCAGCGCTGTCTGAGGTCTGAAAAAACTTCTGCACACTGTCGGAATTTGCTCCGCTGACCTTGATATCGAATCTTTTGAGCTGACGCTGAAAGGCATCAAGCCCCTCCAAAGCAGTACCTCTGTATTCCTCAGAGGGATCAAGCTCCTCAAGAAGCTTGCTGAATGATCTTGTACCGTTTCCGTACATACCCTTTTCAAGTTTTATAGAATCAAAATATGCCATATATATTACCTCCCTGTTTAAAGCATAATGCCTGCTGTCTTTGCAGCAGTATCAACATCAATTACAAGATATTCCCTGCCGTTTGAATTATCCGCCGTGATCTTTCCGCTTGACGCAGAAAGCTTAGAATAGCCGACCGAGGGCGCGTTTGTATAGGAAAAGACCGCATAGCCCCTTACCTGAACGGCAGCATAGCCGTTTCTGACGCCTCTGCATATACCGCAGAATGCACCGTTAGCCGCGCTGACCTTTCCGTTTGCTGTGATCATTACGGGCGCACCGACATTGATCGTTCCGTTAGCCTCAAAGGTC